>ONPH01000023.1 GCA_900319655.1 uncultured Eubacteriales bacterium | reverse complement strand
GATTTGCAAATCTCAAGCCTGCCGCAAAGGACTTCAGAATTATCTGGGACAACGCATATTGTATTCACGACGTTACCGATACACCCGACACACTTCTTAATATTTATGACGAGTGCAAAAAGGCAGGTAACGAGGATTTGCCGATTTTGTTCTGCTCAACCTCAAAGATTACCTTCCCGGGCGCAGGCGTAGCGGCAATGGCAGCTTCAAAGAACAATATGAAGGTGTTCAAGGAGCGCTATAATTATCAGATTATCAGCTACGACAAGATGAATATGCTCCGTCATGTTCAGTATTTCGGAGATTACAACGGAATGCTCGAGCATATGAAAAAGCACAAGGCAGTCTTAAAGCCGAAGTTTGACATCGTGCTTAACGCTCTCGCAAGTGAGCTTGAGCCCGTAGGAATAGGCGAGTGGACAAAGCCGAACGGCGGTTATTTTGTAAGCATTGATGTTCTTGAGGGTACCGCAAAGCGCGTGGTACAGCTCTGCAAAGAGGCAGGCGTAGTGCTCACAGGAGCAGGCGCGACATATCCCTACGGCAAGGATCCGAAGGATTCAAATATCCGTCTTGCCCCGACCTTCCCGCCCAATGACGAGCTTGTAACCGCAATGGAAATCTTCTGCATTTGCGCAAAGCTCGCCGCATGCGAGAAACTCCTGCAAAAATAATAATCAAATCTCACTCCTCCGGCAAACACCGGGGGAGTTTTTGCATTTAAAGCCTCCACCGATTGCGGGGGAGGTGGCACGCAGCCAAAGCGGCGTGACGGAGGGGGCAGACAGTAGTAATGAATAATGAATGATGAATAATGAATAATGAATAATTGTAGGGGCGGACTTGTGTGTCCGCCCGAGAGCATATGTTTGTTCACGTCCAACGGTATGATTAAGTATATAACTTATACTGACCAACCTCGGGCGCACATTTTAGTGTGCCCCTACCGCGTTGATTAAAGGTTTTGTTGCAATTTGAAATGTGGCACAATAGGAATGACCGCACATCTCCAAAAGCTTAAGCGTTGGAGAGGGCTTTAAACGGTTGGGTAATACATTCCACTCACTCCAACCGCAAAGATTTTATGTATATTTTTACGTCTTTTTATTGTGCAAATTTGATAAAGATAAAGTTTTATTTATCAAATTTTTACTTATCCATTGACAATTTAGCGAAAAAATCATATAATAACTCTGTTACGTCTGTAAGTATGCGCTAATGACAGAGTTGTTTTTTGCATACCGAGGACAATTATAGTATGGAGGTTTTAAAGGCATGAAAAGAGTTCCAAAGCCTGTGTTCTTCATTGTTGCTTTGCTGATACTTGCCTTTTCGTTTACTGCGATTTTCGGAGTATCCTATTATACGGGCGACAACAAAAATACAGTATTAAAAGGCATTGGCGACATTCGATGGGGAATTGACATCAGGGGCGGCGTTGAGGCTACATTTAAGCCGGCTGACAATTACGACGCTTCCGATGCGGATCTTGAAGCCGCTAAGTCCATTATTGAACTTAGAATGGTATCTCAGGGCATTACCGATTACGAGCTGTACGCTGACAGAAACAGCGACAGAATTATCGTTCGTTTCCCCTGGAAGTCAGATGAAAAAGATTTTAACGCGGTAGAGGCTATCGAAGAGATTTCGTCAACCGCAAAGCTTACATTCAGACCCGGCAATTCTTACGAGTCAACCGACGTAGGCTCCGACGGAGAATACGTTTACAAAACCCCGACAGGCGAAACTGCCACCGAGCTTATGGACGGCTCAATGGTAGATAAGGCTGAGGCGGGTTATATCAATGAAAACAACGGCGAGCCCAAGTACATCGTAAGCCTTACTCTTAACGATCAGGGCGCAAAGAAGTTCGCTGAGATTACTCAGGAGTACCTCAACAAGACAGTATCAATCTGGATGGATGATATTATGCTTTCTGCTCCTACCGTTCAGGCTGTTATTTCCGATGGTAAGGCTCAGATTTCGGGTAACTTCACAGCTCAGGAGGCTAACAAGCTTGCCGAGAAAATCAACGCAGGTGCGCTTCCGTTCCAGCTCGAGACCGCTAACTATGGTAACATCAGCCCGACTCTGGGTGAGAACTCACTCACTGCAATGGCGTACGCAGGCATTATCGCGTTTATCGTAATCGCGCTGATTATGCTTATCTTCTACCGTCTGCCCGGATTTATCGCGATTATCGCGCTTACAGGTCAGATGGGACTTTCAATCGCGGCGGTATCAGGTTACTTCAACGCGATTCCTTCATTCACAATGACATTACCCGGTATCGCAGGTCTTATCCTTTCAATCGGTATGGGCGTTGACTGTAACGTTATTACCGCAGAGCGTATTAAGGAGGAAATGAACTCCGGACGTACAATCGACAGCGCTCTTGAGAGAGGTACAAAGAACTCGTTGACCGCTATTATCGACGGTAATATGACCGTAATTATCGTATCAATCATCTTGATGCTCGTATTCGGTCCGTCAAATATCCTTTCGTTCATCTTCGGTGAGTCTACCACAGGTACAATCTACTCCTTCGGTTTCACACTCCTCGTTGGTGTAATTTCAAACTTCATCATGGGCGTACTGTTCTCAAGACTTATGCTCAGAAGTATTGCGGGCTTCAAAGTCTTCCGCAAAAAATGGTTGTTTGGAGGTGCTAAGGATGGCAAATAAGATTAATGCAAAAGCACAGACTCCTATGACCGAGCAGGAAGTCAGCGAGAAGTTCAACGGCGGCAAAAAGATTATTGATTTTGTCGGCAAGAAAAAGATTTTCTTCGGAATTTCAATCGGTATTATCGTACTCGGTATTATCTTTAACTTTATCTTCGGCACAAGGCTCGACATTCAGTTCTCGGGCGGTGCAACGCTTACATTCAGCTACACAGGCGAGGTTGACCAGAACTCTCTGTATGATTTTATTCAGGAAAAGACAACCGATAAAATCACAACATCCTTCTCTCAGGATTTGATGGGCAACACCGGCAACAACGTTTCGGTTCAGTTCTCGGGTAACAACTCAATCGAGACTGAAATTCAGAAGAACCTGGAGTCCGACCTTCAGGCTCAGTATCCCGATAACAACTTTGTATGCTTGGAGGCAAGTTCGGTTGACGCTTCAATGGGCTTTATGTTCCTGCTCAAGTGTCTCGCGGCTGTTGCGCTGGCAAGTATTTTGATGGTTATTTACGTAACTATCAGATTTAAGAAAATCGGCGGTTTGTCGGCAGGCGTTATGGCTCTTGTAGCCCTTTTCCACGACGTCGCAATGATTTACTTTATGTATGTAATCTTCCAGATGCCGATTGACTCAAACTTCATCGCGGTAGTTCTTATGATTATCGGTTACTCACTGAACGATACAATCGTTATTTACGACCGTGTTCGTGAGCAGAGAAGGCTTATGGGCAGAAGTACCGATATCGGCACTATCTTCAATGTCAGCTGCACAAAGACTATCAAGAGAACGATTATGACCTCGGTAACAACCTTCGCGGCAATTTTGATTGTTTACATTGTTGCTACCGTATTCAACATCGCTTCGGTTAAGGGCTTTGCTCTCCCGATGATGATCGGTGTAATTTCAGGTTGTTATTCTTCAATCTGTATCGCAGGTCCTCTCTGGGTTATGTGGCAGAACCACAAGGAATCAAAGAAATAATTCCACTTATAAAGGCGTTGCTCAGGCAGCGCCTTTTTGTGTTTTAAAGGATGTTTTCGGGGAGAAAATACTCGCTGTCTCTGACGGATTCGAGCGACTTTTTCGCCGTCTCGCTGCACGAGTAGTACATATCCGTATTGCCGCTCTGCGCGTAGGACTTCATCTGCGCGAGAGCAATGCTGATTTCGTCAACATAGTCGTGAATAAGAACCGCGTCAATCGTCCTCAGCGTTTCGCTCCAGCTTTTTTCGAGTTGCGAACATTTTTCGGCGGCGTTCTTAAAATCATTTTTGACAACATAGCCGTCAATGCTTTTTATCTCTCCGAGGTAGCTGTTTATGCTGTTTGCAACGCAGAGCACCTCGGTAAGCGCTCCGGCGGCGCATAATACGAACATAATCAGCGAAATAAAAATCCGTTTCATCCTTGCTCCTTTTCTATCAGCTTGTAATTGCCGAGACCGTCAAGCGTCATAATAAAAATATCCGGGATTGATTTATTATTCTCTTTTAGAATATTATCAATCTCGGTTTTGTTATGTCCGCAAAGCGTCAGGGCGTTGTCAACCAGCTCGCCGTCGCTGATAACGACCGCCTCAATTCCATTGTCCTCGCCTTTAATGCCGAGCTGTTCAAGGGTGGGATTTCGCTTTTCGGGCTTTTCAAGCACGCTGACCGTGCCGTTTGTCTCGACAATGCAGTACTGCACGTCCTCGATTGAAAAAATATCCTGCTGCCTGAGCTGCGCGAACAAGTCCTCTGTCGTAAGGCGTAGGCGCTTCATCTCCGACTGCAAAAGCTTGCCGTCCTTGATTATCACAACAGCGCTGCCGCAAATCAGCTTGCGGAATTTCCGGCTTTTCATCATCACAACGCTCGTCGCGATTTCGAGCGAAACCAAAATCAGCACAGGGATAATACCGCTCAAAAGCGGCTGCGAGGTGTTCTGCATTGGCAGCGAGGCGATGTCCGAGATTACCATTGTCACAACAAGCTCGCTCGGCTGCATATCGCTTATCTGCCGTTTGCCCATCAGGCGTATTGCGAGCATTATGAAAAAGTAGAGAATAAGAGTTCTGAAAATTGAAATCAGCATTTAATCACCTGTTTTATTTTTCTCAACAAGTTAATTTATATTCCGATAAAGAATAAAAAATCTTATTCCGCAAATCATATGCGTATAAATAGTCAATGGAGAAATGTATGAATAATTCTTTAGCAGAAATATTATCGGAGCTGAAAGCGGATTTTTCAGACTCCGCAGACCTTACAATCCGCAACTTAACACTAAAATCAGAGCGGCAAATAAAGGCGGCAATCGTCACAATAGAAGGGCTTTGCGACAAGGAGCAGCTCTCCCAGTCGGTGATTAATCCGCTATTGCCGTACGACTTCAAGTCAATGAAGGGAGCAGAAGCGGCGGATATAATCCTAAACTCAGTAATGGCTTCGTCTGATGTGGTTGTAATTTACACCAAGGCGGAGATTATCAGCTTTATCACCTCGGGCTTTGCCGTTATCATTGTTGACGGAGCACAGCAGATGTTCGCCGTCGGCGTTCAGGGCTACTCGTTCCGCGGAGTTAACGAGCCCGAGAGCGAGGTAGTGCAGAGGGGCTCGCGAGAGGGCTTTTCCGAACCGCTGAGGGTTAATATGTCGCTTATCCGCAGGCGAATGAAAAATCCCGATTTGGTCTTTGAGCAAATGACCGTCGGCAGCGAGTCAAAAACCCAGCTTATGCTGTGCTATATTAAAAGCAGGGTATCGGCAAAGCTGCTCGGCAAGCTTAAAAAACGCCTTAATAAATGCAATCTCGACTCCGTTTTGGCTTCGGGCTATTTGTCAGAATATTTAGAGGACGAAAAATCGAGCAGGCTGTTTTCGGGCGTGGGAATTTCCGAACGTCCCGATACGGTCTGTGGAAAGCTGACCGAGGGAAGAATAGCTGTAATTGTGGACGGCACGCCTGCCGTGCTGATTGTCCCGAGATTGTTCGTCGAGGAATTTCAGGGCGTTGATGATTACTCAAACCGCACCTACTACGCGGCTTTTATCCGCCTGACAAAGTACCTTTCGTTTTTTGCGGCGCTGTTTTTGCCGGGCTTGTATGTCGCTCTCGCGCAGTTTCACCCCGAATATTTCCCGACAGGAATTTTGATTAAAACCTCGGAATCGCTGGCGCAAACGCCTTTGCCTGTCACGCTCGAAACGCTCGCAATCACCTTTATTTATGAGATTATGAAGGAGGCAGGGCTGAGAATACCGAAATCCCTCGGTCACGCCGTCGGTATTGTCGGCGCACTCGTAATCGGAGAAAGCGCGGTTAACGCAGGCATTATCAGCTCGTCAACGCTGATGGTCGTCGCGACTGCGGCGATTTGCAGCTATGTCACCTCGCCGCTTTATCCGCCCGTCACAATGCTGCGGTTCATTTTTATCATAATCGGCGGACTTTGCGGACTGTGGGGAATTGTCATCGCCACTGCCGTGATGATAATCAGTATGTGCTCAAAAACCTCTCTCGGCGTGCCGTATATGTCATCGCTCGCGCCGTTTTCGCTCAGGACAATGCGCGACGTTTTTGTCCGCGCGGACTGGAAAAGCCTGTCAAAGCACATCATCAAGGTTCAGCGGTTTAAGGAAACGGAGGTGTAGTTTTGAGCAAGGTAAGATTTTCCTCAAAGCGTTTATTGCTCACTTTAATGCTCTGTGCCTGCTCAGTAATTCTTTTACAGAATTATGATATCTCGCAAAACTCCTCGTTTGTCTTTAATCTGCTCTGTATGCTGTGCGGCTTGGCGGTCTGCTTTGCGCTGTTTGTTCCGTCGATTATCATCAAAAAGCGCACTAACCTCGACTTTCTGACCGTCGCGCACACCGTAACGCCGAAGCTCAAAATCCCGATAGCCGTACTTTACTCGCTCTATTTTGTATGGGCGGCGGAGTTTTTCCTTCTGCCGTACACCGATATGTTCAGCAAAAAATACTATTCGGATGTAACGCCGTGCTTGATTGCGCTTATACTGCTCTCCGCCTGTGTTTACGCCGCGTTAAAGGGCGTTAACGTAATCACGCGGTTCGGAATTTTCCTCTTTGTTTTCGCACTGCTCACCAATATTTTGATGTTCGGCGGAAGTACCGGCACTCTCGATTTTGAGCTGTACGGCTTTGAGATAAGCGGAAACTTGAATGATTTTATCCAAAATACTGTTTATTTTATTATCCCTGCCTTTATCGTCACGCTTTTTGCCTGCCTGTCGGGAAAGACGAAAAATTTCAGGCTCAGACAGCCCTTATTCGCCTTGCTTGTGACCGGCGTAAAGTACGGACTGATTATGTTCTTTATATGGTTTTCGCTCGGTGATTATGCCTCAAAGCAGGAGTACCAAACCTTCATCCTTGCGCGTGCGGCGAGAATCGGGTTTTTCGGCGGTATCGAGAGCCTTTACCTCGCTCTCGCCACAATGTCTGTGTTTATGATAATTTCGCTGGTACTCTGCGCTGTCACCAAGAGCGCCGGCAGGGAATCGGACATTAAGTACGTCGTGATTTTCGCGGTCATAATCTTTGCCGCTCATATGTGCGGAAGTTATCTTAATTCTGTAAAAGAAATATTTACGAATAATTATATTTTCGCGGTTTTCACCGTAATAACCGCCGCAGTTATACCGTCGATGTATATTTTTGCAGGGAGGAAGTCAAATGCGCGCAAGGCTTTGCATAGTATTAATATGTCTTAGTGCGGTTCTTTTTTCCGGCTGTCAAAGCTCGAGGAAGATTGAAACCGCACAGATAATCGAAAACGTCACAATTTCAGAAAAAGAAGGTCAAACGCTCTACACCTTTTATATCCTTTCAAGCGCCGATACTCCGCTAAAAACGGAAATTCCTGCCGAGTCCTTTGAGCAGGCGTGCGAGCTTGCCCAAAATCAGTATATCCCGAACATCACGCTGTCAAAGCTCGAGCTTTTGATGATAGAGGAGAGCTTGATTGACAGGGTACTAAAAACCGATATTGAATATATATCCACTCAGCCGTCGTTTTCACCGTCGGCGTTCGTGACGCTCTGCGACAGAAAAACACTTGAAAAATTTGCGGAAAGCACTCGTGAGCAGGATATAATCGAGGAGCAATTAATTCTGTTAAAGAAAAATAACCCTGCCGTAAACATCAATTATCTCAGCGTTTTCAATCATTTTGAAACGAAAAAAACAAGCGAGTTCCTTGTTGGAACAGTAAGCTTTGACGGTGAGCTGAAAATTGGCGAAAAGAAAGATATAAAAAATGAAAAATAATTCATTAAAGGCTTTATTTTAAGCCGAATTTGTAGTATAATATAAGCTACCTATAGTATGTAAATATATATTTTGTAAAGGCGGTGGCTTTATGTCTGAATTTTCAGTACCGTTATCGGAAATTGTCGATAGACTTGGTCTTGAAAAGGTTTATGTTTCGGAAAACTACGAGGATACTAAAATCTCTACCGTAGAGATTAACCGTCCCGGCCTTGAGCTGACAGGTTACTTTGAGTTTTTTGACAACAAGCGTATTCAGGTGCTCGGTAATACGGAGTTTGCCTACCTCGGACGTTTCGGCTCCGAGGCGCAGAGAATGGTAATCGAGTCCATCTTCAGCTTCGGACCTCCTGCGGTTATCCTGTGCAGAAGCTACGAGTTCAACGACGCTATGATGAACTGCGCGACCTCGCACAATATACCCGTGCTCCAGTCGTCGGACAACACGTCCGCGCTGACGGCGAACCTCGTTACCTACCTCAGTATGGAGCTCGCTCCGCGTATCACGCGCCACGGCGTTCTTATCGAGGTCTATGGCGAAGGTATGCTTATCCTCGGCGACAGCGGCGTGGGTAAGAGCGAGACCGCAATCGAGCTTATCAAGCGCGGACATCGCCTTGTTGCGGACGACGCGGTTGAAATTCTCAGAACCAACGTCAGCACGCTTATCGGCCGTTCGCCGCAGAACATCCGCCATTTTATCGAGCTCAGGGGTATCGGAATTATCAACGCCCGTCAGCTTTTCGGTATGGGCGCTGTCAAGATGAGCGAAAAGATTGACATGGTAGTTAACCTTGAGCTGTGGGACAACACAAAGGTTTACGACAGAATGGGACTTGAAAACCAGTATATGGATATTTTGGGCGTAGAGGTTCCTGCGCTTACAATCCCCGTTAAGCCCGGACGTAACTTGGCGGTTATCATCGAGGTTGCCGCCATGAACAACCGTCAAAAGAAGATGGGCTACAATGCCGCGAAGGATCTGCTTGTAAGTCTCGGTATGGACTTAGCCGCCATGCCCGAGGCTCAGGAAAAAACCATCGTAGGCAAGTGGGAGTAATTTAGGAGAGATTATGGACAGAACAGAAATTATATACAGCCTTGCTCAGGTGCTCAACTGCGATGTGCGCAGAAATGAGCCTATGAACAAGCATACCTCATTCAAAATCGGCGGCACTGCCGATGTATACATAAAGGTTGACGATTTAACAACGCTTGCAAATATCGTCAAGGAGTGCGTGGATTCCGACGTGGATTATCTTATCCTCGGCAACGGCAGTAACGTGCTCGTCAGCGACGACGGCTACCGAGGCGTGGTAATCAGGCTCGACGGAGAATTCCGCAAGATTTCCCTGATTGACGAAACAACAATTTACTGCGGAGCAGGCGCTTCGCTTGCTTCTCTGTGCAAGTTCGCGCTCAACAGCGGACTGAGCGGACTTGAATTTGCCTGGGGAATTCCCGGTACGGTAGGCGGAGCGGTGTTTATGAACGCCGGCGCTTACGACGGCGAGATGAAAAACGTCGTTCATTCCGTATCGCACCTCGCGTCCGACGGCGGAATCGGCAGGTGCGAAAAGGACGATTTACAAATGGGCTACCGCACCAGCGTTTACCGCTCGAACAAGTGCATTATCACGGGCGTAACGCTTAAGCTTAAAAAGGCTGACCCCGAGGATGTTCGCGCCAAGATGGATGACTTTATGAACCGCCGCAGCTCAAAACAACCGCTTGAATTTCCGAGCGCAGGCAGTGTATTCAAACGTCCCGAGGGAGCGTATGCAGGCGCGTTGATTGAGCAGTGCGGCCTTAAGGGCAAGTGCCACGGCGGAGCTCAGGTCAGCGAAAAGCACGCAGGCTTTATCATCAACAAATCAAACGCCACCGCGAACGACGTAAAATCGCTTATACGCGAGGTTCAGACAAAGGTTTATGACGAAACCGGCTACAACCTCGAATGTGAGCTTATAATTCTGTAAAAGAAAAATTGCGACATTTCTTTAAGGAGAATATATGGAATTTATAATTATCTCTGGACTTTCGGGCGCAGGCAAAACCTCGGCGCTTCACGTGCTTGAGGATATCGGTTATTACTGCGTGGATAATATTCCGGCTTCTCTGCTCTCAACGCTATACACGCTCTGTCTTAATTCAACCAACGAGTCGATGAAGCGCGCGGCGGTTGTTGTGGACGTCCGCGGAAACGACAACTACGAGCAGATGAACAACCAGATTGAGGACTTCAAAAAGTCGCACAGCGACGTAAAAATCCTCTTTATCGACGCGCGCTCGGACATTGTAATTATGAGATATAAGGAGACGCGCCGCAAGCATCCGCTTTCAGACCGTCTCCGCGACGGCACTGTTACCGAGGCTGTAGAGTTTGAAAAAGCTCTGCTCACTCCCGTAAAACGCGCCGCAGACTACCACATCAACACCACTCATATGTCTAAAAAACAGATGCGCGAACGCGTAATCAGCCTGTTTATGGAGGACGTCACCAAGAGCCTGACATTAACCTTTATGTCGTTCGGCTTTAAGTTCGGAATTCCTCTTGAAGCGGACGTCGTGTTTGATGTGCGCTGTCTGCCGAACCCGTTTTATATTCCCAAGCTCAAAATGCTCACGGGACTTGACAGCTCCGTTCGCAATTACGTGCTTTGCAGTAACGACACCCAGCAGTTCTTAAAGCGCACTCTCGATTTGCTCGATTTCTCTGTACCGCTTTACTATAAAGAGGGCAAAAGCGAGCTTGTTGTCGGTGTGGGCTGTACGGGCGGCAAGCACCGCAGCGTTACCGTCGCAAGAGCGCTTCAGGAGCATTTCCAGAGCCTCGGCTACAAAAGCGTGGTTTCGCACAGAGATATCGAAAAACCGACGACAGACTGATAGGAGTACAAAGTGTCTTTTTCTTCCGACATAAAAAAAGAGCTGTGCACGGCGGAAGCGTATGAACGCGATTTGCTAAAGGCTGAGCTTTACGGAATGTTGATTTTCGGCAAGACCTTCCGCGAGGACGAGATTGTCT
>ONPH01000177.1:5995-8386 GCA_900319655.1 uncultured Eubacteriales bacterium | reverse complement strand
ACACTGCCGAACAGGGTTCCGAATACCATTGCCGAGATACCGCACGGGAAAAGAATTCTGCCGATCGGCATTTTCTTGAGCTTCCACATAATCAGGCCTGCGATTGCGATACACAAGCCCTGACCGAGGTCGGCAAACATTATTCCGAAAATTATTACATAGGTGATTGCGACGAACAAGGTCGGGTCAATCTCGTTAAACTTCGGAACACCGTACATTTCGGTGTAATACTCGAACGGCCTTGCAAGGAAAATATTTTTGAGCTTAACGGGCGGACGTTTGTCCATCTCGTTTTTAGCGTCGGAAAAGTCGAGCTCAACACTGCGGATTTTCTTAAGGCGCTTTTTAAGCTGCTTTTTATTTTCCGTCGGGATCCAGCCGACTATAATAAAGCTGTTGTTGTGCTGCAACGCCTTACTGCGAATTCCCGCGTAAAGGTACAGCTCCTCGAGCTTTGAAAGATAGCGCGTAATGCGCTCTGTATTTTCGTCCAAATATTTATCGAGCTCTTTTTCCGCACTGCTCAACTGCTGCTCAAGCTGCGGAATTTCGCTTTTATAGCTCTCGATTTTCTGGGCGGGAGTTTCGTCCGTACCGACCAAGTCGGTAGGCTCAAAATACAGGCCCTCAAAGATTTTGTCTATCTCGTCAAGCTTGTCGTTAGGCGCGAAATACACGCCCCAGCTATGGGTTTTGTCCTCTGTGCAAACGGCGAAGTCGACAAACTCGTTGTCCTTGTAAACCTCGAGCTTTTGCACGCTGTCCTTGGGCAGTCTGCCAAACCTTGCGGTGACAAACTTTGTGCCGAGCACCTTTTCGATTTGGACATCAAGCCCCGAAAAGTGCTGAACAACACTGAGGTTTTGCTTGGCATTCGCCAAATCCTTTGCCGCTGTCTCGCGCGCATCAATCAGCTTGTCAATTTCAGCCGTAGTTTCCTTTGAAAAGCTTTCAAGCTCCTCAAACGACGGGCTGAAATCGCTCACGTCCGTCAGCGGAAAGCTGCGTTTTGTCTGATTAAGCGAGGATTTAAGGTTTGTCAGAGGCTCGGCATAGCTGTTTTTTGTTTGCAGGTGCGTAAAATCCTTTACGTCGGGATAGAAGTTATCCACCTCGTCCGGATGAAACACACCGGATTCTCCAAGTACCGTGATGACCTCGTCGATGTGGTCCATCAATCCGATTACGTTCACGGCCTGCATGGATGATACCGCCAAAATTAGTTCACCTCTTTATCCCAGTCAGTGAATTATCAGAGACTGAATGGTTTTAGTGTCGAGCTGATATCTTATTCCCTCAATTAAGCTGATAACATTCATCAGCTCGATTTCGGAGAGGAACATAAACGATATCATAACGACCGAAGGGTTGTTTGAAAAATGTATATTCTTTTTTGCCAGTTTATACTGCACGCGCGGACTGATGTCGCTTGCGTGATTGTAGCCGATTTTGCCGATTAATCTTCCGCAGCCTGTGCTCTGCATAATTTGGAACACCTCTGCCGAGGACTCCGCCTGACACATACGGTCAATCAGCCTTGGGCTCAGTGAGCTGTACTCAGGAAACATATTGGCTCTGATTACCTCGGGCGGAAGGTTATAATATTTTTTCAATCTCAGAATTCTTGAAAAAATACTGTAATCGTTCATTGTGCGGAACATCGACTCTAGCTCGGTGCGTTCACTGCCCTTGGTTTTCTTTTTAATAAGCTCCAGCATATTTTTAAGAATGTATCCGTACAGCCGGTTTTCAATGGTAGAAACCGGAAGCATACCCTTTGAGTCGGGCTTGTATACCTTTACAATGTCGTAATAAGGCGTGCGGCTGAGCGCTTGAAGAAAGTCGTCGTAGCTTTCGGCCTTGGCAAGCTGCACCATATCGAGCTCGGTATGCTTTGACAAAAACGACGGAAACTGAAAAATAAACTTCTCGGTTGAGTTTGAGTTGAGCAAAATAAGGTATCTTACAATCTGCTCGACCTCGGTTTTCTCTACAACATACCGCGAAAAGCCTGCGCTTACGCTTGAATCGTAGCGGCAAAGCGAGTCGAACTCGTTAAAAAGGTACTGCCGCAAGAGCTGTTCGAGCCGTCCGCGGTGAACGTCGCGCTCGTTAATTTCGGAAAGCACCGAGGCAAAGTGGGTATGTGATTTAAGATACACCATAACCTCGGGCACGCTTTGGCACGCTAAAAGTCCCGAGTAATCGCGGTCGCTCAAAAATCTGCTGTATTTTGACCTCGCCTTGGCGAGTACAGCGTAGGAAGTGGTGGACATACAATCACCTCCCTGTGTTTATCAGCCGATTACGCGGCTGACGATTTCATCCACCCATCTGTCGCGGTTTTGTTCGTAGTCCGCCTTAAGCTTAATCAGCGATGATTCCTGCTTA
>ONPH01000177.1:0-5965 GCA_900319655.1 uncultured Eubacteriales bacterium | reverse complement strand
GGTCGGTCCGCTTTTCAAGATAGGCTTCGCTTTTGGAGATTTCCTCCTTGGCGTTGTCCATGTATTTTTGATAAATCGCCGCAGCTTCCTCATCAATCCTCCGCCGCTCTTCCTCGGCAGCCTTTTTGTTGGCTTGTTCAAGCGCCTGGGCTTCTGCGTCGGCCTCGACGATTCTTTTAATCATATCCTGCAAACAATTCACCTCCTAATGATGAAATAATCAATATTTTCTGCCCTAAAAGCTCAATTTACGTAAAAAAAGGAAGAAGATTGCTCTTCTTCCCCGAGTGGGTAATTTCTTCTGCGCTTTACGGCGGCGAGCGCCAAAAAGAGGGCAATTTTGATTGTCATTATTATACTTTTTTATTGTTAAAATGTCAATATACACGAAAAGATTTTTTACTTTCCTTTAATATATTATTCAATAATTCAACTCTGTTATTAAAGCGGCAGGCTTTAGAAGATAAGCAAAACGGCGTTTTCAATTAATTAAGAATATGTGTTTCAATTAATTAAGAATATGTAACTTGCGTTTTTACACATAAAAATGTATAATCATTATTGAATGAAAATTAGGGAGGTTTTGAAATGCGGATTGATTTTACATCTCCGGTTGCGATTATAATACTAATCTGCTTACTTGCATTTTATATACTTTACGCTGGTTTGTACTTGAAATTTTTTGCTGGATTACCGAGATTGTGCTCGAAGTATTCCACGGTATTCCACCTGTTTTCGGTTTGATTTTCGCCGTGCCGACCATCGTTATCACCGCGCTTTCCGAGATAATTTACGCAATTAAGCTGTGCGACTGCTTCGGAAAAGGCATAGGCTACAAAATCGGAACAATTCTGTTTACCGAGGTGTTCTTAATGATTTTCGCCTACGGCAAAGCAAAATTCAAAAGACCTGACAAGCACTGAAATTACAACTCCGCTTTTACGGCGGAGTTTTTGTTTTTTCATCATAAAATATTTAGTGACATTTGTTGTTTTTTGATGTATAATTATTTTATTATGAGGTCAAAAGGAGTACATCTTTATGAGACACTCTGTATTTTGGAAAATTATTTTAGGTTTAACCATAGTTTTAACGCTTGCCGAGACCGGCGTACTGATATTTTTGTATCAGTACACCTACGACCACACGATTAAAGACTCAACGGAAGACATTAAATTTGCCGCGTCGTCGTCGGCACTCGCGCTTGAAACCTACGATCCTGATGACTTGAATGACTTTATCGGCTGCGAGGATTACCTTAACGGCGTCTGCAGCGGCTTGGGCATAACATATTTATATGTACTTAAGCCGGATATCGAGACGAAAGATGAATTGTATCTCGCAAGGGGCTGGGGCGGAAACGCCTCGGAAGAATATATTAACCACCGTTATTCGGGGTATCTTGCCAAGGGAGTGCTGAGAGACGAGCAAATCAGAGTTATGAACGGCGAGGAATGTGTTGTTATACACGAAAAAAACGAGTATGACGATACGCTGATTTGCTATACACCGGTCAAAAAGCACTGGTCAAAAGCAAAGCAAACCACTGTAAACGAGATTAAAAGCATGGTATGCGCCGAGATTTCGATTAAAAGTGTATTGGCAAACTTCAACCAGAAATATCTCAACTTAGCGGCAACGATTGTCGGCGCTACCATTGTAATTTTAATACTGACGGGAATTGTCCTGTATTTCAGGGTTTCAAAACCGCTGAAAAGAATAAGCGGAAGGATGAAAAACTTCGTCTCGCAGAAGGGCGCGTTTTTTGAAAAGCTTCCTGTTAAGGGCAAGGACGAAATTGCGGAAATGTCCAACTCGTTCAACAATATGGCGGAGGATATCGACCGTTTTATTACCGACCTTTCGGAGCTTAACCGTCAAAAAGCCGAGCTGAACATCGCAAAAAACATTCAGCGCGGACTTTTGGAAAAGCCCGATTTTGAAAATGAAAACGTAACAATCAACGCCTCTATGGTTGCGGCAAAGATTGTCGGCGGAGATTTGTACGATTACCGCGCGCTCGACAACGGCAACATTTTTGTGTCAATTGCCGATGTTTCGGACAAGGGCGTTACGGCGGCACTGTTTATGGCGAGGGCTGTCACGATGCTTCACCAGTATGCAAAGCTCAGCTATTCACCGTCCAAAATCCTTTACGAGTACAACAACAGCCTCGCAAAGCACAACCCGAACCTGATGTTTATCACGACCTTTGCGGCGATTTACAACCCGAAAACAAAGGTGCTGACCTACTCAAACGCAGGCCATAATGTTCCGTATATCATCTCGGATACGCTGATTAAGCTCGATGACGAAATCGGCTCGGCGGCAGGTGTGTTTGAGGATGAAGCTTATCCCGAATTTGAAATTAAGCTAAACGACGGAGATATGCTGTTTTTGTACACTGACGGCGTTACCGACGCACAGAACAGGGACGGCGGATTTTTCGGAGAGGAAACGCTTGAAAGAATTTTGCTTGAAAGCAAAAGCTCAGGCGCAAAAGGTGTTGTAAACGCCATTAACGATGAGATTAAAGCCTTTGTAAGCGGTGCGGAGCAGTTTGACGACGTAACAATGCTGGCGCTTCAAATAAATTCCGAGAGCGGCAACCGCCTGCACCTTGAAGCGAAAACCGAAAACCTCGTAAAGATTGAGGATAAAATTTCAGCACTTGATTTAAGCGAAGAAATGCGCGTTCAGCTCAACATTATCGCTGAGGAAATTTTCGTTAACATCTGCTCGTACTCCTATCCCGAAACGACAGGAGAGGTTGACGTGATTATCGAAAACGAAAACGGCAAGGTCACAATTACCTTTGAGGACAGCGGAATTCCGTTTAATCAGGGCGAAAACGTCATCGACATTGAGGATTACGATTCCGAAAACGCCGTCGGCGGACTTGGAAGGTTCATAACATTTTCAATGGTCGACGATTATTCATACGAACGCAAAGACAATAAAAACATCTTAAAAATAACAAAAAATATTCAGGAGAATGTTTGAGAAAAGGAGAGCTATATATGAATATTAACGCAAATTTAGAAGGCAATGTATGCACTTTAGCTGTTGAGGGCAAGGTTGATACCCTAACCGCGCCGCAGTTTGAGCAGACATTTGAGGAATACTCCGAAAAATGCGACAAGATGATTTTTGACCTTGCAAAAACCGAGTACATTTCCTCGGCTGGACTGCGCGTTATTCTGGTCGCTCACCGCAAGATGGAGCAGAAGGGCGGCCTTGTGCTCAAAAACCTCAACAAAAACGTCGATACCATCATCACCATGACCGGCTTCAGAAAAAAATTCAATATTGAATAATCTTTAGTAATAACTAAAGGCAATACCGCATAATTTAGGTGTGCGGATTGCGGAGGTAAGGCTGACGCCTTGCCGAGACTTTTTTGGGCAACATGACGGAACAATATTCAAGCAAGGCGTGCGCCGTAAATTGTGCGGTGTTGCCTAAAATTAAAGCAACAAAAGTTTCTCTGTAATCTTGACTAAATTATACTTTTATGATAGCATATAAATGATGAAGTTTGCCGAATACTGACAATGCAAGCTAATAAAAATTTAGGAGGAATTACCGATGTTTGGAAACGACGTTAAGGCGGATTTGAGCTATGACGCTCAGGTAAAAATAAAGGAAATTGTTGAACAGGCTATTGAGGACAAGTTCAAAAAGACAATCGTTAAAAAAATCAGAAGAAAGATAATCAGAAATCTCATTATTACAGGAGTAGTTGTCGGCGGAGTTATAGTTGTCGCCAAAAACTACGATAAGATTGAAGGATATATAAGAAACCGTTTTTGGATTTAATAATTTTGCGGCGCTGTTATGCAACGGCGCCGCATATTTAATATTTGTAATGGTTTTGTTATAGTCTGTATGATATAATGAGGCTACAATAAAAAATAAGGAGTCAACATCATGAAAAAAATATCAATCAAAGGCAAAATCCTCGCGTTATCACTCGCCGCGATTACCGCGTTAACCTCAGCCGCCGCTCTTACGGGCTGCGCAAAGGAGCAGGCGTCATCAAAGACAGGTGAAACCGCCGCTCAATCCGCAACAGAAACAGCAACAGAAACCGCTGCTGCGGACATTGCAACAACCGCGATGCTTGGTGAATCTCCCGAATGGGTGACAAAGCTTGACGCCGCCAAAAGTGCCGATCAGCTTTTTGTTGTAGCCGCTCACGAAAAGACAACCGCTTGGGTATCGCTGCACGAAAAGGATAAGGACGGCAAGTGGCAGATGGTTATGTCAACTCCCGGCTACATCGGCAAAAACGGACTCGGAAAGACAAAGGAAGGCGACGGCAAAACTCCTGTAGGAACCTTCGGCTTTAACGCGGCGTTCGGAATTGCAAGCGACCCGGGCTGCTCTATCCCCTACACCAAGGTTGACGATAACACCTACTGGTCGGGCGATGTACGTGAAGGAATGCAGTACAACAAGATGGTCAGCATAAAGGACTACCCAAATCTTGACAAGGACAGCTCTGAGCACATCATCGACTACACCAGACAGTATCAGTACTGCCTGAACATCAGCTACAATTCAGATTGCAAAACAGACGCAGGCTCAGCGATTTTCCTGCACTGCTTAGGTCCTAACAAGCCCTACACCGGCGGCTGTGTGGCGATTCCCGAAAACCAGATGAAGTTCGTTATGCAGAACGTTAAACCGAATTGCGCGGTTGTTATTGATTCGCTCGAAAAGCTCGGCGGAGAATTCTAATTTATAACGTTACCTGATACAAATAAAAACGCGCCCTGCTGTTAAGCAAGGCGCGTTGTGTTTTGTCTAAATAACTGTTAAGCCGTGCGGTTTTTGCTGATTCTCTTATAAACGGGCTTCATGGTAAGTCCCTGAATTACCGTTGTGAAGAATACTACAGCGTAGGTACAGCCGAGAATGATAAAGTAAATGTTCTCAGGCACCATATCCTTTGTGCTCATCGCAAGCGCTACCGAAAGTCCGCCTCGCAGTCCTCCCCACGTGAACAGCGTTATAAAGCCGCCGCGGGTGAAGTTGTCGGGGATTTTACCCATAAACAGCGAGGAAATCGCAAGACTGCTTGAACGTGAAATCAGGTTTGCGATAATCGCGATAGCCGAGAGCAGGAGTACGTGCTCCATTCTCAGAATGCTTATAAACGACAGACCGAGCAGGATATAAAGCAGTGAGTTGAGGAAAACGTCGAGGGTTTCCCAAAACGAATCGAAAATCTCCGCGTGTTCCTTTTCCTCGTTCTCGCAAAATCTTGAACGGAGCTCTGAGAACAGAATTCCGCAGATTACCGATGCAATAGCGCCCGAGAAGTGGAACACCTCGCAGAGTGAATAAGCGAGCGAAACGGTGAGCAGGCTGATGAAGATTTTGAGGAATTTATGCTTGCTGAAGCGATACATCAGGAAGCAGACTACCGTTACAACAATACCTACAACAACAGCGCCGATTACCTCTCTGAACATTACGCCGAGGAAGCTCTGGTCCGATGAACCCGAGGCTTTAACCATACCTGAGAAGCATACGAACAGCGCAACGCCGATACCGTCGTTAAAGAGCGACTCATTCTCAATAACGGAGCATACATTCTTGGAAAGCCCGATTTTATTTAAGATACCCGTCGCGGCAATCGGATCGGTGGGTGAAACCACGCATCCCAAAAGCACGCAGGTCCAGAAATCCAGGGGAAGCTTAAATGCAAGAGTTGCCAGATACAGCAGGCATCCGTAGAAAAATGACGAGATTACGGTCGACAGAAAAGCAAGCAGGGAAATCGGCCGCAGGTTTACCTTGAATTTCCCCATATTCACCTTACTTGCTCCGGCGAACAACATGAAGCAAAGCATTCCGTCCATCAGATATTCGCGGAAATTAAAATTACCCAGTGAACCGATGAAATTCTGCAGAGGCTCCATGGGGAAGAAATAATGTACGATAAGTAAGATCACGG
>ONPH01000030.1 GCA_900319655.1 uncultured Eubacteriales bacterium | reverse complement strand
TACCGATGTTGCTGACGGTTGCGGTAACGTGATATTTAACCGCGTCTGTGCCGTCTGAGAATTCGTTTTCGGGATCCGCGTGGGCAAGCTCAATACTCAGCTTTGAATCGTGGCGGAATTTGTAGGGTTCACTTGTGAACTTCACTTCTCCGTCGTCAACTATTTCGTAGTAAAGCTGTACTGTTCCGCTGAGAACTTCCTCGGGCACGGTATAGGTGAAGATTTCCTCCTTATCCTCTCCGCCGAGCCATACGGGATATTCTACAGTGTCAACGGTTTCGGTCTTGCCGTTTACCAAGCTCTTAAGGCGAAGCGTTACGTCTGAGCCGTTATGGAAGCCCTCATTTGCCGCCTTTACGGTTACGTTAACAGTTTGACCGGGTGTGGGATAATACTCAGAGAACTCAATCTCGTTCTCGTCATCCTCTACTCCGCTCTCATAATAAGGCGCGAGGTCAAATTCGGAAATAGCAAAGCGATTGTTTATACGCTCCATTTTTTCTCCGCTGTAATCGTAGTCGAACGCCTCGTACGCGCAGAGAATATTGTCCTTACTAAATACAACAGCGTCGCGGTTACCCTTGTAGAAGCCTGTGCCGTCTGCAACGCTTAAGCCGCCTGTTGTAAGAGCGACCTTATTGCCCCAGAAGCCGTTCAAAATCTTTGCAGGCTTGCTGAGCTTTTCGGTCTTGGTTTGACCGTTGCTTTCGGTTACGGGGTTCTTGTTTTCATCAATAACGGCTACATCTTCGATTTCGGTGATTTCGTCAATCTCGAACTGTCTGCCCCAAATCTGCTGCTGATCGCCCTCGGACTGAGTCCAAAGCGCAAACAGCTCGCCTTCGCCGCCGTTATACACCTTGAGGTCCTCGCCAACGGTGTGGTCTTCGTCCTCGGTAATGTAATGCGGCTCGGCTTCGGCATTGATAAAGCCGTAATGGTCGTTTAACAGATACAGGTTATTGACGTTTTGATATCCGTATTTGCCGTCGTACTTGTAGAACAGCAGGGTGTTGTCTACTCCCTTATAGCTTACGCTGACAAATTCGGGATTTGCCGTTACGGCGCTTTCGTCAGCGATTAACAGAGAGCTGTCCTCTGTCAATTCTCCGTTTTGACCTACAGAGTAACGGTTGAGATACATATTATTCTTTGTACCGTACTGATCGGGGTTGGAGTACTTGGTCTCCGTCAGCGGTTTTTCAAGAATAAGATTATTCTGCTCGGTCGAAATGTAAGAGAGAAGAATATTGTCGTTATAGCTTGTTGCAGAGTAGTCGGAAATTGTTTTGCCGTTTGTGTTAATTTCCATACCCTTTGTGAAGTTAAGCTTTCCGTCCTTTACGGAGGTGCTTGCCGTACCGAGGGTAATTGGACGGCTGTTAAGCTGATTGATTGAGGTGTCCTCTGTTATGCCGTTAATGTCGATATTCTCATAGAATACGTTTACGGTTTCGGTTTTGGGATTGTAAACTCCGGAAACTCTGTCGGCAAGCTTGCCGTTTGTACCGTCAATAATTCCGTAGTCGGTGAACTTGCCGGTCTTTTTATCGAAAAGCATACCCATAACCTTAAAGGACTTCAACAAATCGGTAACAGGTAAATCCTCAATCTTTTGATAATCTATAATGCCGCTCTGCCAGATAAGGAGAAGCTTATCGCCGCAGTCGACCATATCAATGTTTGCTACAACATCCTCGCTCTTGTCAAAGATTTTCTTTTCGCTTTCAGTCAGGCTGTCGGTGTTTTCAAACGCTTCTGTAGGACTGAACTTTTCTATTACCTTTTGCTGTTCTGTATCGTAAATGTAGCAGCGCAGGCAACGCATATCGCCGCCATCGTCGAGCGAGTTTGCAATCAGGTAACGGTTATCGGAGATTTTTCCGATTACAGGTACCATCTGGGAAGCGGTTGTTTCCTCGTAGGTGTCCTTAACGCCCTTTGCGGCAGCTTCCGCACCTAATGCCTCGGAATCCTTATCCTTCAATACAGAGGTATTGTAAACGTCGGAAGCCTTGGCAATTCTCAAATCGGAAAGCTTAGCGTCCATTATGAAGTCTTCACTGTTAGCCGCCAGGACATTTTCCGCTACCTTGGAGAGCTTTGCGTCGGTGTCAAGGAGAACTTCCTTGTCGATATCCCAGGTGTAGTCAACCTTGAAGAACAACAGCTCGGCAAAGAGTCCGCCCTTTATGCCGAATATCATTTTTCCGTGGTTTGTGCCGCTGATTGTCGAATCCAAGCTGAAGTCGATATGGCCGCCGATTGATACAACTCCGTCGTAGCCGATTCCGACTCCGAATTTAAGCACGAAGTTTTGCTTAAATACGCCGTGGGTGTCGTAGTAGTAGCCGTTATCAAGCGTGTTGCTCGTCCAATAGCCCTGAGTGAATTTATTAGGCGTGTGAACAAGATAACCGAGGTTGTTAACCGAGATGTCGATATAAACAAAGCACGGTACAACAACTATTGTAAACGGAATTGAAATTTTAACGCCCAACTTTGCGCCGAGCAGGAATACGCTTGCGGTGTAATGGCGCACGCCTGCGTCGGTCGTGTAATACTCAAGCTGATAAGCAAAGGTTACCGTGAGCGAGATTGTCGTTGACGTGTGCAATCCCTGGGCAGGATCGGTCTTTTTGGTATCAAGCAGCTTTGCGAGCTTGTCGTACTGCTTTTTAACGCTCGAAACATCCCAACTGCCCTGTTCGTCGCCTTTATCGGTTTTTGCGATACTGAGCTGAATTCCTATTTCAAGGCAGTAGAGATCCTTGCCGGATTTTTTATCCTTCTGACCGGTAGCCTTGTCAGAGTAAATCGGTGTGAAGCCGAACAGTGAGAACAACGGGCTTACAGGGCCGATTCCGGGAGCTGAGGGAAGCTTAACGTCTCCGGCGCTTTTATCCTCCGAAGGATCGTCGTAGTAGCCGATATCGGGCATATAGCTTACTACCTTTTCGATGTTGGCGTTTACGAACGAATAGCCTACCTCGAAACGGCCGTAGTATGTCATTTTGTCGCCGGTCTTGTTATAGAACTCAACGTACATTTTGTCACCCTGCTTAGCCTTTTCGGACAGTACGGTTTCGTAGTTTGCAAAACAGGAATCTGCGGAAACAGGCTTTTCGTCGGAGGCGTGTTCAACGCCCTTGTCGTTTGAAAAGCTCCAGCGCGCAAGGTTTACGGGCTTATCCAAAGGCACGTTGTTTGCGTCAAAACGAACCTGGAAGCTTACCGGACGGGTATTAACCAAAGTGATAGTGCTACCGTATTCGCCGGAAATATCCGCATTGTACGCGGTAACTCCGATTGGCTTAACACCCTGAGTGGTATCGCTGCTGATTACAATTTCAGTTGTGGCGCAAGCCTTTGTGCTGTTCGCAAGATTTATGGTAACGTCGCAAACATAGGTATTGCCGTTGTAGATAATCAGCGCGCGGTTTGTCTGGGTATAGTTCCTCTGATTTGGCTTGAAGCCTCCCATTTGAATTTCGGAGTATTCTTTCTTGGAAGGATCTTGCTTTAGGATAAATTGTCCGTTTTTATCCGCCTCGCCTACATATCCGTCCATATAGATAAGAGCGCCTTCGGCTGCAACTTTTTTGTTATCGGAAGATGAAGCCGGATGAAGAATTGTGCTTTCGGGCGTGAGGATTTTTCCCTTTAACGGTTTATTTATATTCTCCTCGACCTTTTCAAAGGTCAGGGTAATGAAGTTATCGTTAACCATTGAAGGATTTTGCACTACAAAGTTAAAGGTATTTCCTAAGAAGGTCTTTTCCTGATGAGTGGACGCGCTTGTGTATTTCCATACAGCGTAGTAACCGAATTTCGGCGTTGCTGTCAGGTCAATACGCGATCCGCACTTAATATCATTAAAGCTTACATCAACTTTTGTCTGAGCGTTGTTGATATATATACCGTTGACCATGGCTTTTCCCGATGAGTCAACCGTGCAGTACTTTGTTCCCTTTGAGGTAAAGTCGCCGTCGTCGGGGTTGGTGACAACAAGCCTTGTTTGGGAATTCTTTTTAACAATGAACGGAGTAACTCTGAAATACTTATTTTCAAGCGTTACCTTAAGTGTGTCCTTTGCCTCGTTGCTGACCGTATGGTCGTCAGCTTTTTCAAGTCCTGCCTCTGTGTCGGAATAGCGGTAATGGTAGTTTACCGTATTGCTCACGCCGTAAGCCGAGGGCGTAAAGGTAAAGTTTAGCTCGTCGCCGTCAAAATACTTGCCGCCTCGGCTGCTGTCGCTGCTCCATGTAACCGTGCCGTAGTCCTGACCGTTAAGGGTGTATTTACCGGTATGGTTGGCGTTGTCAGCCTCAAACTTAAAGCCTGTTGACTTGTCCTCGTAGCTCTGTACCGAAAAGTCTACGGGATCGAATTCAACAACAGGTTCGATAATAATCTTGTTGCCGTGGAAGTAGCTTTCGTACTTTCTGAGGATATCAGGTGTAAGCTCAAACTTTTTATCGTTTAACAAAGAAATAGTTTCCGAAACTCTTGATTCGTCGTTAGAATCGATAAATCTGATAACCTTAAGAGTACCCGAGCCGTATTTTGAGTCTACATCTGTTTTAATAACGGTTTTATCGTAGCGGTAGAAGGTTGCGTTGTTTGTGTCGGCAGCGCTTGTTTTGCCGGGATCGGTAAAGAGAGAGTTCTTTACAATCTGAACTTCCTCGAGCTTGCCGTTTACATACATCTTAACCTTTTCGGGGTTTCTGATTGAAACGTCGTAGGGCTGAGCCTCAAGACGGAAGGAACAATCTCTGTCGCCATTATAATTATGTACGCGAAGTCCTGCATAGCCCCAGCAGGCAGAACGGTAGCAGCACAGATAAAGATATTGTTCTGCAGAATGGTCGGTGATATTGAAGCTTTCTCTTATGTGGCTGGGACCGACATTCCACAAATCATAGTAGCCGCAGTTTGACTGATTTTTTCTCCAGCTCATTTCCTTGTCATCGTTGGAGAAGTTTATGTTGTTTGCAAAGCAGATTACACCTGTATCAGCATTCAAGGAACCCGAACGTTCATCAAAGCAAACCTCTGCTTTATTAACGCCGTACATATCAAGCGGCTTGTCAGAACGGGCTATGCTGGTATGGCTTTTTCCGCAGAAGCAAACGCTGTAGCCAACTTCGTAATAGCCGTTATCCTTCTTAAAGGTGGCTTCGTCCCAGTCGCCCAGAACCTTGTAAGCGCTCATCTTTTGCAAATCTACAAACTCATACTTTCTGTAGTTCATATCATTGAGTTTATAGGTCATATCGGAAACGTAATTTTTGCTTTCCTCTCCGAGCACCTCTCCGCTTGCGTCCTTTTTGCTGTCAAATACGACGTCGGTTACGGTGTTTTCCGCGACTGCGTTGCCCGAAACGTCGGACAGCTCAGCCTTGAAGCTCTCACCATCCTCGGCACCGTCAAGGATTGTTACAGGCACTTTAATCTCGCTTTGATTGGGAATAAAGTGCAAATCGAGTGCAACAGCGTTGTAGTCCTCATCCGCCTTAGCGGTATCAGACTTGGTGGTTACTCGGAAGGAGTCGTAGCCGCCGAGATTTCCGCTGCGCTTTACCGAAATATACGCATCGGCGTCGTCGGGGTTTGCGCCGTCTGAGGAAATGCTCAGCTGTGCCTGCGGTTTATCGCGGGTTTCGAGAATTTTATAAACGCCCGAGGTATTAGCGCTGATAGAGCAGTTCTCGGGATCTGACAGCGCGAGCATAAACTCGAGGTCGTCTGTTGCTTCACGGGGCTTTAAGGTCTGAACATAGACTGTTTTTTTGTTTTCGCCCTCGGCAAAGGTAAGCACTGTCTCGGTTGAATGAGGCATACTCTCAGCGGACATATCGTTGATTTCGGAAGCATCGCTTTTTGCTTCGTCAAGGTTTTCGACGTTATCGCGCGTCATATACTGAGTGTCCTCTTCGCCCAAACGAGCGATATACGGTACGCCGGTTTGATAGTAATAAAGCTTTTTTTCGCCCTCGACGCTGTTATCCTTTAGGTCGTCGGACAGGTAAAGGCGGTAAGCCTCATCATAGCCTGCCGAGAGGTCGACGGTTGAGAGCTTAATTTTAGCCTCGCCTTTGGTTCCGCCCTGACGGAAGATGTCAATGGCGTAGGTTTTACCCATATCCAGCTCGGCTGACGCTTCTACAATCATCATAGCGCCGTTTGGATATTCGGCAGAGCGCGCCTCGCTGTCGGAAAGATACTGTTCTTCGAGCTGACTTAAATCAGCAAGTCGTGAATAAGAACGTTTTCCGTCGGTTTGCGCTGCCATAGCTGTTGGTAAGATTCCGAGAACCATTACCGCGCAAAGCAAAAGTGCCACCGCCGGTTTGAAAAACTTTTTCATATTCGTCCCCCTTATAATAACTTTTAATAATTTTATTTTAATAATTTTACATTTAATTATAACAAATTTTAATCTGTTTTGTCCAGATTTATTACTAAAAAAAGTGTAAAAAAACTAATAAAATACTATGGATTTTGTGCATATTTTTCTTTTACAGAACATTAAACAAAGACTGCTTATGTTATAATTATTATGGATAATAATATTTAGGAGGTATATTTGGTGAAGACATTTAAGAAAAAGTTCACTAAAACCGTGAATATTCTGCTGTCTGCCGTTCTGATATTCAGCGTGTTTACAGCTCTCCCCTTCTCCGCTTACGCGGATGAGGATAAAAGCTCACAAGATATCGGTGATGATAAGCTTATGACAAACACCACGTTGCTTTCAGGCGGAACTTATACGTCGGCATATGATTTAACGATTGATAACCGGATAAATTGCAGCGGCGATGTAAAGCTTAAGCTTACCGAAGGCGTAACGCTGACGGTTAAAAAGGGCTTTCACGTGACAGGTGATTCATCGCTTACTATCGACGGCAAGGGTACTCTTGTTATTGATAACGTCGATGAAAACAACGCGGGTATCGGCGGAAACAATAATGAAAACCTCTCAAAGCTAACCATTAACAGCGGTACTGTCAGCGTAATCGGCGGTTTGAACGCCGCAGCTATTGGCGGCGGTAAAAACGGCTTTGTGGGAAGCGTTACCATTAACGGCGGTACTGTTACAGCGAAAGGTGAAGCCGGAGGTGCAGGCATAGGCTGCGGTGCTTTGGATGATATCGTTACAGCCTTGCCCGGTGACAGCGACGGCATTTATATTAAAGGCGGTACTGTCAACGCTACCGGCGGCAACAGCGCTGCAGGTATCGGTGAAGGCAGTCTGATCGATGTTATGCGCGAAGGCGACGCGGAAATGGTTATAAGCATTTCAGGCGGCACTGTTAAAGCGTACTCAAATAATCTTTCCGACGAGGCAATTCAGCCCGAACAAAGCCCCAAAAGAAATAAGCAGGATATCGGCGGCGCTTCATGTAATATTTCCATTACCGGAGGTAATGTTTGGGCTAAGGGCGGCGGTATATCTTCCGAAAAGCAGGTTACCTTTGGCTGGACTTCCGTAAATGACAGCATTTACACGTATGAGTTAAACGCCGAAGGCGATTTATCGCTCGCAAAGGATTTTAGATGTAAAGAAACCAAGGACTTATACTCCAAAGGTATATACTATTATAATAATACTCCTGATGTTAACCAGCTTATAAGAAAAACTCTTATTCCTCCGTTCGAGCACTCAGGTCAGAAAATTCCTTATATTGACGAGAACTGGAAAACACAGTATGCCGACGATCCTATATTGGTAAGTACTAATTTTGATGATTTCGGCGGAGGTTGGTATGCGCTGACCGAAAGCGCTGAATTTACAAACCGAATCACCTGCTCCGGCGATGTTTATCTTATTTTGTGTGACGGCAAAACTTTGAGCGCGTTGTCCGGAATTACCGTTAATGAGGGCAGCAGCCTGACAATTTACGGTCAGGAGCTGAAAAGCGGAGCGCTGATTGCCAACGCGGAAAAAGTTAACGGAAGCGCAGGTATCGGCGGCGAAGAAAACAAAAACAGCGGCACAATTAACATTGTCGGCGGCAAAATCACCGCAAAAGGCGGACAATACGGTGCAGGTATCGGCGGCGGAAGCAACGGCAGCGGTACGGTATCAGTCGAAGGCGGTACAGTTACCGCGACCGGCGGACAGTACGGCGCGGGTATCGGCGGAGGATATAACGCTGCCGGATATGTAACGCTTAACGCAGGCAACGACGGCACCGTTATCGCGGCAGGCGGACAATACGGCGCAGGTATCGGCGGCAGCGCGAGCGATAATGAAAATTCAAATACTCCTGTCAGCACAGTCGAAATCAACGGCACAACCATTTCAGCCACAGGCGGGGAAAACGGCGCAGGTATCGGCAGCGGTCAGTACGGCTCTGCCAGGATTACATTAAACACCGGCGTAATTAAAAAAGCTGTCGGCGGCGAAAACGCAGCGGCAATCGGCAGCGGACTAAACGGTACTGCTGAATGTACCTTAACTAACGGCGTTATCAAAGAATCTACCGGAGGAAGCAACGCGGCGGCAATAGGCAGCGGACGAAACGGCATATGCACTGTTGAAATCAAAGCTTGCAGAATAGAAGCCGCAACCGGCGGAACAAACGGTGCCGGAATAGGCTCAGGCGATAGAGGCTTATGCAACATTTCTATTGAAGGCGGCACTATTTATAACGCTAAAGGCGGCACAAACGGCGCAGGCATAGGCGGCGGATTTGAAAGCGGCAAAACCGAAATTAAAATTTCAGACGGAAATATTACTTCGACAGGAGGAAAATACGGCGCAGGTATCGGCGGCGGACAATCATCTCAAATCATTACCGTTACAATAAGCGGCGGTCATACAGAAGCGCACGGAGCAGTTAACAGCGCGGCAATAGGAAGTAACAATACACCTGCCGAGGTAAATATTCAGGGCGGCTATGTTTACGCCTACGGCGGCACAGATGAATACCACTCCACAAAACGTCTGCCGGGCATAGGCAGCGGTTCAAGCGGTAATTCAACAATTAACCTCAGCTGGACAAATTATGATGATGACAGTATTAACTCGAACAGCTACGGCGGAAACGTCACTCTGCTAAAGGCTTTCAAAAATAAAAATAATACATCTGAAATATTTAGGAGAGGCAATTACGGTTCCGATACTATTTCATTAAACGGTAAAACCCTTGTTCCGCATGACATTCCGACACATACGGTAACATGGAAAAACGACGACGGAACCGTGCTTAAGACAGATACCGTTGAAGAAGGGCTTGTTCCTTCCTACGGTGAGGATAACCCGACCAAGGACGGCGGAGAGCTTTACAAATACGAATTCAGCGGATGGACTCCTGAGGTTACGGCTGTAACAGGCGACGCTGTTTATACGGCAGCTTATGGTAAGAAATCAAAAATCGTCATTGATGACGGTATTACAAACGGTACTGTAAGCTCAGATAAGGAATTTGCTGGTCAGGGCGAGACGGTAACGCTTACTGTTACTCCCGAGGACGACTACCGTCTAAAATATATAAATATTGAAAAATATGATAATACTTCGGTTACATATGAAGTTGAGGATGAAGCAAAAACCTTTACAATGCCTGACAATCCGGTTAAGGTTAAGGCGGAGTTTGAGCCCGACGACCTCGGAGCAAAGCTTGCAGGCTATTCCCTGTCGCTCGACGGCGACATCGGCGTAAACTTCTATATGGATTTGGACAGCGAGATTGCAAACAGCAGTACCGCTTATATGCACTTCACCATTCCTAAAAACGGCGATCCCGGAGAACAGATTGTTTATGTAAACAAGCAGGCGGATGAAACATTGCCGTATGCTCTGCAAAAAACGGTTAAAGGCAAAACCTACTACGTATTTAAGTGCAACGTTGCTGCAAAGGAAGTTACCTCGCAAATCAAGGCGCAGCTGATTGAGCCTGAAAACGGTAAGAAAGGCAAAGAATACACCTATTCGGTTAAGGACTACGCGAAATATCTGCTTGAACATCAGGACGGAAACAGTCGGCGACAGAGCATATACCGAAAACATAACGGTTGAAGGTTTGAGCTTTGAGAGCTCTTCCCTGTCTCTCAAATCTGAAACAACACTTTCACTGTTATTTATCAGCGATAAACCGGTGAATTTTGAGTGTGAAACAAACACGGTAGAGACCGAACAAAACGGAAGCTACTGGGTAGCACGTATCAGAAACATTCCTTCCGGCAAGGCGCAGGAGGATTATACCGTCACCATAAAGATAGATGATCAAAACGCCGGCACGGTAACATATAATCCTATGAGATACTGCTACAATGTATTAAACGGCGGCACGAACGATCAGAATTTGATAAATGTTGTCAGAGCGTTTTACCTTTACACTCAGGCCGCAAAGGACTATTTTAAGGCATAACGGAGGGAATGAAATGAAAACAGAAAAATATGAGCGTACCGAGCTTGAAATTATTAAGTTTCAAACCGAAGATGTGATTTCCACAAGCGGCGGTCACGATTACAAACCTGAGGAAGACGAGCTGTCAAACATCGGTAAATAATTATAAATTAAAGCTTCACACCCGCGGCGATTGCTGCGGGTGTGATTTTTATACGATGATACTTGACCGAAGTGCAATAATATGATAAAATGTTAACGAATAAAATATCGGACGATGCATTCAGAAATATTCAGCTATGACTGTCTGCTGACGAAACTCCGGAGAAGCTCTTATGAGTGCCGAAGGTGCAAACGCGAGGATTTACCGAGCGCTAATCTCTCAGGCAAAA
>ONPH01000017.1 GCA_900319655.1 uncultured Eubacteriales bacterium | reverse complement strand
GTCACCGATAAACATCTCGTAAAGGCGCATTGTGTCGGCGCCGTACTCGTTAACAATGTCGTCGGGATTTACAACATTACCCCTTGACTTACTCATTTTCTCGCCGTTCTCACCGAGAATCATTCCGTGAGAAGTACGCTTTGCATACGGCTCCTTTGTGGGAACAACGCCGATGTCATAGAGGAACTTGTGCCAGAAACGGCTGTAAAGCAGGTGAAGCGTTGTGTGCTCCATTCCGCCGTTGTACCAGTCTACGGGCGACCAGTAATTAAGCGCCTCTTTTGAAGCTAAAGCTTCACTATTGTGGGGATCCATATATCTCAGGAAATACCACGATGAACCTGCCCACTGAGGCATGGTGTCTGTCTCTCTGTGAGCAGTGCCGCCGCACTTGGGACACTTTGTGGTAATCCAGTCTGTCATCTTAGCAAGCGGAGACTCGCCGTTGTCGGTAGGCTCGTAGGACTCTACCATAGGCAGCTTAAGCGGAAGCTCGTTCTCGTCAATCGGAACATATCCGCACTTGTCGCAGTGAACAATCGGGATAGGCTCGCCCCAGTAACGCTGACGTGAGAATACCCAGTCGCGTAGCTTATAGTTTACTTTAGAGTGACCTTTTCCCTCTTTGGTAAGCCAGTCAATAATCTTAACCTTAGCCTCGTCAACAGTAAGACCGTCGAGCATACCTGAGTTCACCATAATACCGGTTGCGCAATCGGTGAACGCTTCTTCCTGTACGTTGCCGCCCTTTACAACCTCGATAATCGGGAGATTGAACTTCTTTGCAAACTCCCAGTCACGTGTATCGTGAGCAGGTACAGCCATAATAGCGCCTGTACCGTAAGAAACGAGAACATAGTCCGAAATAAAAATCGGAATTTCGGTATTGTTAACAGGGTTAATCGCCCTAACACCGTCGAGCAGAACGCCTGTTTTATCCTTGGCAACCTCTGTACGCTCAAAGTCGGACTTACGTGCCGCAGCCTCCTGATAAGCGCGGATTTCGTCCATATTGCCGAGCTTGTCCGCCCACTTTTCAATAAGCGGATGCTCAGGAGAAATTACCATATATGTAGCACCGTAAAGCGTGTCGGCTCTGGTGGTATAGATTGTCAGAGTATCGCCTGTGGTTGTGGTAAAATCAACCTCTGCGCCTGTGCTTCTGCCAATCCAGTTTCTCTGCTGAGCCTTAACTCTGTCGGGATAATCAACCAAATCAAGGTCGTTAATAAGTCTGTCGGCATACTCGGTGATTTTGAGCATCCACTGAGATTTAACTCTGTGTACAACCTCGCTGCCGCAGCGCTCGCACACGCCGTTGACAACTTCCTCGTTAGCGAGAACGCACTTACACGAGGTACACCAGTTAACGTTCATTTCCTTCTTATAGGCAAGTCCGTGCTTAAAGAGCTGAATAAAAATCCACTGAGTCCACTTGTAGTAGTCGGGATCTGTTGTGTTGACCTCTCTGCTCCAGTCAAAGGAAATACCCAAGGACTGAATCTGCTTTTTGAAACGCGCGATATTGTTCTTTGTTACAATCTCGGGGTGAATGTGATTTTTTATAGCGTAGTTTTCAGTGGGCAGACCGAACGCATCCCATCCGATAGGATAAAGAACGTTGTAGCCCTGAAGTCTGCGCTTTCTCGCTACGGTATCAAGCGCTGTGTAAGGACGCGGATGTCCTACGTGTAGTCCCTGTCCCGAAGGATAAGGGAACTCGATTAAAGCGTAAAACTTTTCTTTATCGCTTTTTTCATCAGCGTGGAAAACGCCCTTTTCTTCCCAAATTTTCTGCCATTTAGGTTCGACCGATTTGTGATTATATTTCAATTTAATCCCTCCAAGAGAATGATTATTTATTAGTCAACTACGCCGGTTAGGTCAACAGGCTTGCCGTCCTGCCAAAGTCTGTCAAGGTCATAAAACTGCCTTGCTTCCTCTGAAAAGACATTTACGATTACGTCGATATAGTCGAGCAAAATCCAGCTGTTTGAGCGGTAGCCCTCGATATGGCTGACAGAAACGCCTGCCTTGTCAAGCTGATACTCAACCTCGTCGGCAAGCGCCTTAACGTGGGTTGAGCTGTTACCTGTAGCGATAACCATATAGTCGGCAAGCACCGAAATATCGGTAATCTCGATAACCTGAATATCAAGTCCGATTTTTCCGCTTATTGCCTTAGCCACCGCAATCGCGGTATCATAAGAAGTCATATATTAATCCTTTCTGTTTCTTTGTAAAACGATGTCGTTATATCCGAAAAGCTCGTCGGGATGAATGGGATTTTCGAGCGACGACAGCTTGTTGAAGGTAAATTGATAGCTAAAAATCATCGCGTCCTCAAGACTTTTGCGCGAAAGCTGGCGCATAACCTCAACTCCGCTGTAATCCCTTCCCTTTGCGGTATAGTCAGCAATATAGATAATCTTTTCAAGCAGGCTCATATTAGCCCTGCCTGTCGTATGATAACGAATAGCATTAATTATATCAATATCGGTAATTCCGAGTTTGGTCTGAACATACACGCTTCCGCTAACAGCGTGCCAAAGCTTAGGCGCGCCTTTTTGGACATCGTCTAAGATTATACCACCGCTCTCGATAATTTGCAACTGCTCATCCTTCGGAACTTCCTTTGTGATATCGTGCAAAATTCCCGCGGTGTAGGCTTTTTCCACATCACAACCGTAAAGCTCGGCAAGTTTAACGGCTTCGTCCGCAACATTCACGCTGTGATTATAGCGGTAATCGCCCATAAGCTCTCTGATTATTTTTTTATAATCGGTGCGTTCCATCAAATCACTTCCGATATAGTTTATTATCTGTTATATACCTGAAAACTTCAGGTGTAATCATTTCCTTTATCTTTTGAAAATCGCTGATGTTTTCTCTTACAAATGTAGATGAAGCGGTGTCAAAAACCGTGTGCGACAGAATAACGGTTTTTGCGTTCATCGGTTTTAACACTTCGTCGGCATAGGCTTTCATCTTTTCAAAATCCTGCTCTACCCTCGGCACGCCTATTATAGAAGCCGTGTCAAAAATAATTTCAGGCTCTTTCCATTTATCGAGCGTTAAAAACATATCAGCGCCTGTTATTAAAAAGAGCTCGTCGTTTTTATAAATCTCTTTTAATTCGAGCAGAGTTTGAAAAGTGTAGCTTTTCCCCTGACGTTTAAGCTCAATATCGCACGACTCCATTTGAGGATAATCCTTCAATGAAATGTCAAGCATATTTAGCCTGTCCTTACCGCTCGCCAAATCGTTACTGACCTTGTGCGGAGGGGTGTTATCGGGAATATAAAGAATTTTATCGAGCTTCAGCTCGTCAAGAACCGCCTTACCGAGGCTTATATGCCCAATGTGGATGGGGTTAAACGTTCCGCCGTAAACGCCGATTTTGCTCATCTTTTTTTAGCTTTTGGCAGGGTGATTTTCGGCTCGTCAGGGTTCATACGGTAAAGCACAAACTTTGAACCGATAACCTGAACCACATCCGCGCCGCATTTTTCGGCAATCATATCCGCCGCCTCGCGCGATGAATAAGCGCTTGTTTCAAGAACCTTTGCCTTGATTAACTCCCTTGCGGTGAGCGCGGTGTCAGCCTGCATAATAATATTGTCGGTAATCTCACCCTTGCCGATAATCAGGATAGTCTCCATGGTGTTGGCAAGTCCTCTGAGATACGCGCGTTGTTTGCTTGTTAACATAAAATTACCTCTTACAAAAATTCATTTTCAAGCTTTTGCTTGAGCATTCTTAAAGCCTTGCCGCGGTGACTTACCTTGTCCTTTTCCTCCGCGGAAAGCTGGGCAAAGGTCTTATCGCCGTAAACAAAGATAGGATCGTAACCGAATCCGCCGTCACCGACAAAGCTGTGTCCGATTTTGCCCTCGCAGATTTCTTCAATCTCAATCTTTCTGCCGTCGGGCAAAATACAGCAAATTGCGCAGGTGTAATGCGCTCCGCGTTTTTCATCGGGGACACCCTGCAATTCTTCAAGGATTTTTGCCGTGCGCTGTTCGTCGTTAAAGCAGTCCTCGGGACTGTAACGCGCTGAGTAAATACCCGGTCTGCCGTCGAGCGCGTCAACGCAGATTCCACTGTCGTCTGCTACTGCCGGCATACCTGTCTTTTGGAAAGCCGCGTTTGCCTTAATAAATGCGTTCTCCCAAAAGGTCTTTCCTGTTTCCTCGACCTCGTCGATCACAACTCCGGCTTCCTTTGCGGAAACCGCCTCAATTCCGAGGGGATTTAATATTCTTTCAAGCTCTACAAGTTTTTTTGCGTTATTGGTTGCTATGATAAACTTCATTAAAATTACTCCGATTTTGCAAAAAGTGCTTTGGTGAATTCTTCGGCGTTAAAGGGCTGTAAATCGTCAATCTGCTCGCCTACGCCGATATATTTTACGGGGATGCCCAAGCCATCCTTGATTGCGAGTACAACGCCGCCCTTGGCAGTGCCGTCAAGCTTTGTAAGAACTATACCTGTAATTCCTGTTGCCTCTCTGAACTGCTCCGCCTGATTAACGGCATTCTGACCGGTTGTAGCGTCAAGCACAAGGAGCTTTTCCTTTGCGCCGTCGGGCAGCTCTCGGTCGATTACTCTGTTAATCTTTGCCAGCTCGTCCATAAGGTGCTTTTTGTTGTGAAGACGTCCTGCGGTATCGCAGATAATAACGTCCGCGCCTCTCGCCTTTGCAGCAGCGATTGCGTCAAATATTACAGCAGCAGGATCGCTGCCCTCTCCCTGCTTTACAATCTCGCAGCCCGAGCGTCTTGCCCAAACGTCAAGCTGATCAATAGCCGCCGCGCGGAAGGTATCCGCCGCAGCCAAAATTACCTTTTTACCGTCAAGCGTAAGCTGCTTTGCAAGCTTGCCGATGGTTGTGGTCTTACCCACGCCGTTTACGCCGATAACAAGAATAATCGACGGCTGAGTTGAGATATCGAGTTCCTCACCGCCCGAAAGCATTTCGATAATAATCGCTTCAAGCAAAATGTGAATATGCGAAGGATCTGTTATTCCCTCTTTCTTTACTCTTACTTTGAGCTCATCGACGATTTTCTCGGCGGTTCTAACGCCTACATCGCCCATAACAAGGAGTTCTTCAAGCTCCTCATAAAGCTCGTCGTCAATTTTTGTAAACGAACCGAGCATTGAGTCAATCTGACCTACAACAGCGGTTCTGGTCTTTTTTAATCCGTCTCTGATTTTACTGAATAATCCCATAATAATGTTCCTTTATTTTGTTTCTATACCAAGCTTTGAAGCCACCTCGGTCGAGCGAAGCTCAAGAAGCTTGGAAATTCCTTCGTCCTGCATAGTTACACCGTACAAAACGTCTGCTTCTTCCATTGTACCGCGCCTATGGGTGATGAGAATAAACTGAGTTTTTTCGGTCATTCTGCGCAGATAGCTTGCAAAGCGGAATACGTTTACATCGTCAAGCGCCGCTTCAATCTCATCCATTACGCAGAACGGAGCAGGTCTTACCTTCATAATCGCAAAGTACAAAGCGATTGCGACAAGCGCCTTTTCTCCTCCCGAAAGAGCGTCAAGGTGGACAACGATTTTGCCGGGCGGATGAACGATAATATCAATACCGCTGGTAAGGATGTTTTCGGGCTCCGACAGTGACAGTGAAGCCGTACCGCCCCCGAACAGCTCCTTAAACGTGCGTGTAAAGTTGCTGTTGATTTGGTCGAAGCTCTCTACAAAGACTTCTTTCATCTGCTTTGTAAGAGTAACAATCAGCTTTTCAATCTCGTTCTTTGACTTCTCAACATCAGCAACCTGAGCGCTCATAAACTCGTAACGCTCGGAAACTTCCTTGTACTCCTCAATTGCGCTGACGTTAACGCTGCCGAGGTTTTTAATACTGCGCTTAAGCTCGTTTAGCCTTGACTGAGCTTTTGCGTTGTCCTCAATTTCAATCGCAGTTTTTTCAGCCTCACGCTTTGTAAGCTCGTACTCGTCCCAAAGCTTTGAAATAATATTGTCGTATTCCTTTTGAATGTTGATTTTGCGTTCTTCAAGTCGCGCAAGCTCTCTGCCTGAGACCTCGCGCTCGTTATTTTTATCGCGCTCAACATTTCTAATCTCAACACTGCGCTTTTCAAAAAGCTCGCGCTGAGCGGAAATAGCCTCAATCTGCTCATTGATTGACTTTTGTGTATTTTCAAGAACCGCAATATCGTTTTGATACTGCTCGATATTCGCTTTAATTTCAGCAATCGTTTTTTCAACGTCCTCAATCTGTGCGAACATCATCGCTTTGCGTTTGTCGTTACCCGAGCCTGTGTTACGCGCAAAAACAATCTCTGCGTTGAGCGCGTCAATATCCTTTTGCGCGGTTACGATTTCAAGGCGAATATTCTGTAGCTTAACGGTAAGCTCCTCACGCTTTTGGGTAAGCTCGGCGCGGTTTCCTGTGACGGAATTAACCTTCTCGTCAATCTCCGCAATTTTCACGTTCAACTCGGCAAGCTGAGCCTTTGCGTTCTTTTGACTTTCCTTAAAGCCGTTTATCTTTTCGGTGCAGTCGGCAAGCTCCTGCTCAGAGTCCGAAATTGCCGTCTGGGTATTGTTAATCTCATTATCGCAGGCGCGTTTTTCGGCTTCAAGCCTTACCAAATCCTGCTGTTTATTTGACAAATCGGCACGGTAGCCGAGCAAATCAGCTTCAATCGAAGCACATTCGCGGTTGATCTGTTCGCTGAGTGTTTCGGCTTCCTTAACCTTTGCAATAAGCTTGTCTGTCTGTGCCTTTAACTTTTTGATATCAGCCTGACGGCTCAAAACACCTGTGTTTCTTAGCTGTGAGCCGCCCGTCAGCGAACCGCCTGCGTTGACAACCTGGCCGTCAAGGGTTACTACCTTAAAGCGGTATGAATATCTTTTTGCGATTGAAGCCGCGCTGTTTAGGTCATCTGCAATTACAATTCTGCCCAAAAGTGAGGACAGAATATTAGCATACTTTTTATCGCACGAGCAAAGCTCTGAGGCAATACCGACAAAACCATAACAATCGTCAAGTCCGTTTTCCTTGAGCTCTCTCGGCTTAATTGTGTTAATCGGCAGGAAGGTCGCACGTCCGCCGTCTGTGCTTTTAAGGAAGCGTATAGCCTGCTTTGCGTCCTCGTCGGTTTCAACAACAATGTTCTGCATAGCAGCGCCTAAGGCGGTTTCAATAGAAACAGCATACTCCGAAGGAACGGAAATAACCCTTGAAACAGGTCCGCAGATACCCTTTAACCGTCCGTTTTTAGAGGCGTTTACTACCGACTTAACGCTCTTTGAAAAACCTTCAAGGTTGCGCTCGAGGTTTTCGAGAAAGTCGATTTTCCTCTGGTGCTCTCTCAAATCGAGGCTTTGCTTTTCGCTTTCAGACTTTAACTGAGCACGTTTTTTATCCCTTGATTCAAGCTTCAGGCTTAAACCCTCAATTGAATTTTCAAACGACTTAATGTCGTCCTTTGCGGATTTAATATCTTTTATATACTGTGCCTGTAAATCTACAAGCTCGTTAAGCTGTGTTGTTTTATCCTCAACAGTCTGAGTAAGAGTATCTTTTCTCTGCTCAAGCTCAGCGATACCCGTGTCGGCAGTCATATCAATTACTCTCGCGTCGGCAGACTGAGTGGTAAGCGTTGACAGCTCAGCGGTTAAGCTCTGGAGCTCGTCTCCGCTCTTGCTTGAATCGAGGTTAATTACATTTAACTCCTCAGATACTTTGGAATACTGCTTTTGCTTGCCTGTAATTTCCGCGTCGAGGGTTGTAATCTTCTTTTGTTTATCGTTAATGCTCTGCTCGAGCTTTGACATATCGTCGTCGGCACGCTCAATTTCGCCCTTAATTCGCTCGATGTTCTCATTATGGTGGAGAATGTCGTTCTCAGCGACGGAGATAAGCGACTTTTTCTCTGCAATATCGGAATCAAGCTTTGAAATTTCAGCTCTAAGCGAATCCGCCTTTGCTGAAAGTTCGCCGTTCTTTTGGTATATTTCCTCGGTCTCGGACTGAATCTCGGCAAGCGCCTGCTCTGCTTCTTCATACTGATTACGTGCGATTGAGATTTTCTCGTCCTGAACCTTTAGGTTATCCTGACTTTTATCGAGAGAGATAAGCCAAAGAGCAATTTCAAGTCCGCGCTTTTCCTCGGAATACTTCAAAAACTGCTGAGCCTTTTCGCTCTGCTTTTTAAGCGGCCCTACGCGCTCTTCAAGCTCGGTTACTATGTCGCGCAGTCTTAGCAGATTGTCCTCGGTATTCTTAAGCTTACGCTCCGCGTCAATTTTGCGGTAACGGTAGCGCGAAATACCTGCGGCTTCTTCGAAAATCTCACGCCTGTCCTCACTTTTCGAGGACACAATGCTGTCGATTTTACCCTGACCGATCATCGAATAACCGTCACGACCGAGTCCCGTATCCATAAACAGTTCGTTTACGTCCTTAAGCCTTACAGCCGCTTTATTTATTAGATATTCGCTCTCTCCGCTACGGTAATAGCGCCTTGTAACGGCAATTTCGTCGCCGTCAAAGTCGAGAAAGCGGTCTTTATTGTCAATGTTCAGAGTAACCTCAGCATAACCTGTGCGCTTACGCGTATCGGTTCCGTTGAAAACAACGTCCTCCATCTTGGAGCAGCGAAGGCTTTTAGGCGACTGTTCGCCCAAAACCCAGCGAATGGCGTCGCTTATGTTACTCTTACCCGAACCGTTAGGGCCTACGACAGAGGTTATGCCCTGCTCAAAGGATAATTTAGTTTTATCCGGAAAGGTCTTAAAGCCCTGAACCTCCAGAGATTTTAATCTCATCTTACTTCCCCTAATTTTAACTCATACTTAGAAAGTTCGTTGTCAAAATTCACGGTAAGCTCATATCCCAAAGCGTTAAGCTTTTTGATATTGTTCTTCTTTTGTCCCAAAAACTTTGACAGCGACCTTTGATTTATAAATACATCAAATTTCTTTGATGATAAATTTGATGTTTGTTCTATAAAAGAATTATAAAAGATTTTCGACTCGCACAGTTCCTTAAATGCAGGATGATAATTATCACCGAGACTGTCATCAACAAGGCTGTCGGAGTAATGCAAACCGAGCCTGATTATGCTTATCCCCTCACGCTCAAACATCAAAATCAGCCTTGAGCAGAGTTCCACACTTTCATCGAGCGTATACGGTACAAACTTGCCCGAGTTATAAAAATCCGCCAAATCGGTGTTCTTCATAATTACAGTCGGGTAAATCCGCACGGTGTCGGGTTTAAGCGCGATAAACCTCTCCGCCGTTTTAATGTCCTTATCAAAATCAGAACCGTACAAGCCCGTCATCATCTGCAAGCCGAGTGAAAAGCCGAATTCCTTAATCCGCTTTGAAGCGTTAACAACGTCCTCTGCCTTGTGACCGCGGTTGTTTAATTCTAATACAGAATTATCCATTGACTGCGCTCCGAGCTCGATTGAAGTAATGCCGTACTCTTTTAAAAGCGTGAGCACCTCATCGTCAATACAATCCGGTCGCGTCGAAATCCTTATACCCTTAAAAACTTCCGTAAAAGGCTTTGCGGATGTGAGCAGTTCAAGCATATACTGCCTGTCGATTGCTGTAAAGCTTCCTCCGAAAAACGCAATTTCAGTTTCCTTAGCTCTATCTCCCAATTCGGAAACGGCTTTGGTCAAGGTGGTTTTTACATCCTCGCCTGTCGGCTGATAAGCCTGTCCTGTAATGCTTTTTTGATTGCAAAAGCTGCACTTGTGTGGACAGCCGTTGTGCGGTATAAAAATAGAAATATTAGCGTGTTTAATAACCCATCAGCTCCAAGGCTTCTCTTGCCGCCTGCTGTTCAGCCTCTTTTTTACTTTTTCCGCCGCCCTTGCCTATAACATTGCTGTTAAGGTGAACCTCTACAACAAAGTGCTTGTTGTGGTCGGGGCCGCTCTCGTCAACAAGAACGTATTGCAGCTTTTCGCCGGGATTTTGCTGTACGATTTCCTGCAAGGTGGTTTTGTAATCCTTAACGCGCTGTTTTTTCTGGTTCTTAATCGCAGGGATTACAAAGCTCAGAATGTGCATAGAAGCAGGCTGAATTCCGCCGTCAATATAAATTGCGGCGATTAACGCCTCGAACGCATCTGAAAGGATTGACGGTCTTTCCGCTCCGCCGTTGTTGCGCTCACCCTTGCTGAGAACAAGGTACTTGCCCAAATCAATCTGCTTTGCAAACTCATAGAGTGACTTTTCGCAGACAAGCGAGGCTCTCAGCTTTGTGAGACCGCCCTCGGGTAAGTCGGGACAGTTCTGAAAGATGTAGTCACTGACTACAATCGACAAAACCGCGTCGCCCAAAAACTCCAGACGTTCATTATATTTAACATGCTGAGCCTTATGCTCGTTGGCGTAGCTCGAATGAGTAAGCGCCTCGTTCATAAGCTCAATATTTCTAAACCGGTAACCGATTTTTGCTTCTAATTCTGTCATTTTATATCTCCGTTTACAGTGAGGATGATATTTCTTTAATCGCCTCAGCCTCTACGTATTCCATAGAAAGCTTAACGGCGTTCATCAACGTAACTGCCTTTGAGTCGCCGTGAGCCTTAAATACAGGCTTCGAACAGCCCAAAATAGGCGCTCCGCCATAGGCGTTGTAGTTAAACTTGGTTTTAAGCTCTTTTAAGTCCTTCATAACAAGCGCAGCCGCGAGCTTACCCTTTACGCTGTCCGCAAACATATGCTTCATCTTCTTCATAAGGGTAATTGCAACGCCCTCGTAGGTTTTTAGAATAAGGTTGCCGGTAAAGCCGTCGCATACTACAACATCGCAAACGCCCTCGGGAATATCCCTTCCCTCAACATTACCGATAAAGTTGAGCGGACTTTCCTTTAGGAGCTTGTAGGTCTCCTGATAAAGCTCGTTACCCTTGTGCTCCTCGGTGCCGACATTGGCAAGCGCAACTCTGGGCGACTTAATCTTCATAACCTTTTCCATATATACCGAGCCCATAACCGCAAACTGGTAGAGCATTTCGGGACGGCAGTCAACATTTGCTCCGCCGTCGAGAATCATAAAAAAGCCGGTTGATGAAGGAAGAACAGGAGCAAACGCAGGGCGTTTGATACCCTTAATTCTTTTAACCGCGATTGTCGCGCCGACGCACAGCGCTCCGCTGTTGCCTGCGCTGATAAACGCATCTCCCCTGCCCTCGTTAAGCAGTCTTAAGCCGACAGCCATTGAGCTGTCCTTTTTTGTTTTGAGAACCGCGTCGGCTTTATCGTCCATAGTGATAACCTCGCTGCAATCCTCAATCTCGATATTATCCAAAGAAATGCTGTTTTTTTCGGCAGTCTCGCGGATAATTTTTTCGTTACCCGTAAGAATGATATTTGCGCCGAGCTCCCGAACAGACTTCTCGCAGCCCTTGATGATTTCAAGCGGTGCGTTGTCGCCGCCAAAGGCGTCTACAATAATTTTCATATCATTCACCAATATCCCTTAAATATTTATTAAGCGAGTCAAGCGCTCTTTGGGAGTATGCCGCGCCCCTCTCTTTTTTATCTCTCGGTCTGTTTTCAAGCTCAGGCAGTACACCGAAGTTTGCGCCCATCGGCTGAAACTTCTTAACCGTAGGATCGGAAATATACAACGACAGCGCTCCAATCATAGTATCGTTCGGCAGAGTAAGCGTTGATTTGCCCTCTAATACTCTGCAAGCGTTAATTCCTGCCATTATTCCTGCGGAAGCGCTCTCCATATAGCCTTCTACGCCTGTGATTTGCCCTGCAAAAAATAACCTGTTATTTTCTTTTACAGAAAAATCAGAGTTCAAAATCTTAGGCGAGCAAATAAACGTGTTGCGGTGCATTACACCGTAGCGTACAAAGTCAGCCTTGTGAAGTGCCGGAATAAGAGAAAATACACGCTTCTGCTCCGGAAATTTCAGATTTGTCTGGAAGCCGACAAGGTTGTACATTGTACCTGCCGAGTTTTCTTTTCTGAGTTGCAATACCGCCCACGGTCTGTGACCTGTCTTTGGGTTAACCAAGCCTACGGGCTTCATAGGGCCAAATCTCAAAGTACCCTCTCCGCGCTGAGCCATAACCTCAACGGGCATACACCCCTCGTAAACCTTTGGATTATTTACGTCAAAGTCGTGGAGCGGCGCACGTTCTGCCGAGACAAGCTCGTTATAAAAGTTCTCGTACTCCTCTTTGTTCATCGGACAGTTGATATAATCGTCGTCGCCTCCGCGGTCATATCGCGAGGCTGTAAACGCGTACTCCATATCAACGCTCTCCGCGGTGACAATCGGAGCGGCAGCGTCAAAGAATGACAGCGAACCGCCAAAGTGCTTTTCTATATCCTTAGCAAGTCCGTCGGAGGTCAGCGGTCCTGTCGCGACAATCGTAATCGCGTCGTCAGGGATTTCTGTAAGCTCCTCGCTGTAAACCTTAATATTCGGTTCTGCGTTAATTCCGTCGGTGACAAGTCCGGCAAAAATCTCTCTGTCAACCGCCAAGGCTCCGCCTGCAGGTACAGCGCACTTGTCGGCACATTCCATTAAGAATGAACCGAGGACGCGCATTTCTTCCTTAAGCAGACCGGCGGCGCTTTCGAGCCTTTTAGCCTTCAGCGAATTGGAGCAGACGAGCTCTCCGAACAGGTCGGATTTATGCGCAGGGGTTTTCTTTTTCGGCTTCATTTCATAAAGATGAACCTCATAGCCGCGTTTGGCAATCTGCATTGCCGCCTCGCAGCCTGCAAGACCTGCGCCTATAACATTAATATACATTACTTATCTTCCGTTTTTTGAGTTTTGGTATAGCCGCAGCCCTCTTTTGCGCAGAACAATGTGGGCTTTTTGCCCTTCTTTTTGTAGAGCACCTCTCCGCACTGAGGACATTTCTCATTGGTCGGCTCGTTCCAGCTTACGAAATCGCACTCGGGATAATTTGAACAGCCGTAGAAAATCCTCTTGGTCTTTGTGTGCTTCACAATGATATCTCCGCCGCACTTGGGGCAAACTGTACCTGTTTTTTCAACGTATTTCTTAATATTCTTACAGTCGGGGTATCCCGGACAAGCGATAAACTTTCCGTATCTGCCGACCTTAACAACCATTTTACGTCCGCACTTTTCGCAGACAATATCGGTTTCGTCCTCTTTGAGCTTCAGCTTAACGCCTTCCATTTCCGCTTTTGCATCCTTAAGAGTTTGCTCAAAGTCGGAGTAGAATTCAGCCAAAAGCTCATCCCAGTTAACGTCGCCGTTTTCAACGCTGTCAAGCTCCTCCTCCATTTCGGCGGTGAACTTGACGTTTACGATGTTCGGGAAACGCTCCTTGAGCAGCTTTGTTATAACCTCACCGAGCTCGGTCGGAACAAGGGTTTTGGCTTTCCTTAAGCCTTACCGGCATATCCTTTTCAAGCTCGGGAAGCTGCGAGGACTTCTCCTCTGCCTCGTCCTTACCCTCAACATAAAGAGCGGTAAAGCCCGGGAAAGACACATAATAGCCCGAAGCCTTAAAGGTGTATCCGTTTGCTTCGATGTCTGCCTGAGTGGTCTTTTGAACGCACTCAGCCATTTGGGAAGCGGTAAAGCGGCTCCAAATCAGCTTGTAGAGCTTATACTGGTCAAGCGTAAGACTCGACTTTATCTTGTCTGGCTCAAGGCTCGGCATTGAAGGTCTGATAGCTTCGTGACCGTCCTGAGCGTTTTTACGCGACTTAAAAAATCTCGGCTTTGCAGGCAAATACTCGCTGCCGTAAGCCTGTTCGATGTACTTTGTAACCTCGTCAATGGCTACGTTTGAAATTCTGAGTGAGTCGGTTCTCATATAGGTTATAAGACCGGTTGCGCCCATACCCTCGATGTCAACGCCCTCGTACAGCTCCTGAGCAACCTTCATTGTACGGCGCGACTGGAAGCCAAGCTTTCTTGAAGCCTCCTGCTGTAATGTTGAAGTGATAAACGGCGGTGCGGGAGATTTTTTGCGCGTACCGTGCTTAACCTTGGTAACAACATAATCCGCGCCTTCTAAATCAGCTTCTATTTTATCAGCCTGTTCGGCGTTTTGAATTTTAATCTTTCCGTTTTTATCGGAATACAGCGAAGCCGAAAAGGCTTTTCTGCTGCCCTTGGGGATAAACTTAGCGTCAACCGTCCAGTATTCCTCGGGCTTGAACTTTCTGATTTCGTTCTCTCTGTCAACAATAATTCTCAGAGCTACCGACTGAACTCGTCCTGCGGAAAGTCCTCTGCGGATTTTCTGCGAGATAAACGGACTTAATTTGTAACCCACAAGGCGGTCGAGAATACGCCTTGCCTGCTGAGCGTTTACAAGGTCGGTATTGATTGCGCGTGGATTTGACATTCCGTTCTGCACGCCGGACTTTGTAATCTCGTTAAACTCAACGCGTCTGCAATAGTCATTGGGAAGTCCGAGAATATATGCCAAGTGCCATGAAATAGCTTCACCCTCGCGATCGGGGTCGGTTGCGAGGTAAACGTTATCGCTGTTCTCAGCGAGAGATTTAAGCTCCTTAACGAGCTTTTCTTTTCCTTTAATAATATCGTATTTCGGTGCAAAGTTGTTTTTGATGTCAACGCTGAGCCTTGCCTTGGGCAAATCTCTCACGTGTCCCATTGAAGCAACAACCTCGTAGTCCTTGCCGAGATACTTTTTTATAGTCTTTGCTTTGGCAGGTGACTCCACAATTACCAGGCTTATGTACGGGCTTTTGTTCTGGTTCGGCGGTTTTATCCGCCTTGTTATTATTTGACGGCTTTTTATAAACCATGCCTTTTACGGGAATTTCCTCGATATCGGCAAAGTTTAATTCGTCGATTTCTTTATACCCATCCTTCAAATATATATTATCAAAGGCAGACAAAATATCCATAAAATCGGTTACAGGTATCGCCGTGCCTTCTTTTATCCTCGCGTTGGAGCCCTCATTTTGAGGGCTGTTGTTTCCGAGCAGAGCAAAAAGCTCCTTGCCCATTTCAAGAGCGTAGTTTGCAGTAATCAGCGAACCGCTCTTAATGCCCGACTCAATTATCAAAACGCCGTTTGACAGCGCCGCGATAATCCTGTTCCTCGCAGGGAACTGATAGCCTATCGGCGGAGTGTCGGGCGGATATTCGGATATAAGCGCACCGTCATTTGTGATAGCATCACGCATATCCTTATTCTGGGGCAGATAATTATAGTTTATACCGCAGCCCAGTACACAAACAGTCTTGCCCTTTGCGGCAAGTGAACCTCTGTGAGAAGCGCAGTCAACGCCGAGCGCACCTCCGCTCACGGTAATTACGCCGCACTTTGAGAGCGCGTAGCCGAATTTATAGGCGTTGTGAGTGCCGTAATTCGACGCCCTGCGCGTACCGACAATGCCGATAGACAGCGTGTTGTCAATATCGGGCAGATTACCGCTCACATACAAAACCGCAGGCGAAGCGTAAATGTTGCGCAGACACTCGGGATAAACGGAATCGTCGATACATACTATCGAATATCCGAGCTCCTCGCAGCGCTTCATAATTTTATCGGCTTCACTCTTTTTGATGCTCTTGAGCTTATTTATATCGCCGTTAGAAAGCACGCCGCAAAAGCGCCACTCCTTTTCACCGCCGAGGCAAAACTCTGCGATGTCGGTGTACAGCTCATAAAGCTTATTGATTTTGTCCGTATTATAGCCTAAGGCTAAGGTAATCCAAATCCAGTATCGCGCGTTTTTAGAAATCATTTTACCATTTCCCAAATAATAATCGAAGCGGCGGCTGAGGCGTTGAGCGACTCGGCTTTTCCGCCCATAGGGATTGTAATTTTATGATTGCAGGCGTTAACGGCACTTTCAGTAAGACCGTTGCCCTCATTGCCGATAACGGCAACAGAAGATTTTGCAAAGCTGATATTAGTAATCGGCTCTGCGTCTTTATCAACCACAGCTGCATAAGAAGTTAAATCAGGATTTTCCGAAAGAAACTGAGCAATACCGCTCACGGTATAAAAAGGAAGCCTGAACACCGCGCCCATACTGCCGCGCACAACCTTGGGATTGTAGATATCACAGCAGTCAGAGGTCACTACGACCGCAGAAACGCCGAACGCCTCGGCGGTACGCAGTACCGTTCCGAGATTGTTGGGATCCTGTATATTTTCGAGCGCAATGAATTTTCCGCCATTCTTTATTTTATCAAACTCAGTGACTTTGTCAAGTGTTTTTATCACACAGAGTACGCCCTGGGGAGTTTGAGTGTCGCTGATATGGCTGAAAATCTCGTTTGTAACGATAAAAGCCCTGTCTGATTTTTCGCACAGCTCCCCTATTTTTTCGGGATGTTTATCAAGTGCGCCTTGAGTTGCAAAGACCGTATCAATATCCGCTCCGCTTAAAAACGCGTCATAGCAAACTCTCAACCCCTCAGCGACAAAAAGTCCTGTTTTACGCCTGAACTTTGCATTGTTTAATAATTTTACGGTATTTTTAATATTAATATTATCCTTGCTGGAAAGTGTAAGCATTATAATCTCCGTAATTTCCGTAATACAAGTAAAAGCGTTTGGGAATCCCAAACGCCTATACAATTAAATATTAAGCATTTTTAACCTGTTCAACAAGTGCTGTGAAAGCAGCGGGATCTGAAATAGCGATTTCAGAAAGCATTTTACGGTTAAGAGTGATGTTAGCCTTCTTAAGACCGTTCATAAATGTTGAATAGTTTGTGCCGTTAGCCTTGCAAGCCGCAGAAATACGTGTAATCCAAAGACGACGGAAGTCTCTCTTTCTCTGCTTACGGCCAATATATGCGTAGTTGCCGGATTTCATTACGGCCTGTTTAGCCATCTTAAAGTGCTTGGATTTCGCACCCCAGTAACCCTTGGCAAGCTTTAATACTTTTTTTCTTCTCTTGCGAGTCATCATCGCACCTTTTACTCGTGCCATTATACATTACCTCCGATATTTTGAAATGAATTAAGCGAAATTAGTTAAGCGAAAATTATTTGTAAGGAATAAGACGCTTAATCTGCGGTGTGTTT
>ONPH01000045.1 GCA_900319655.1 uncultured Eubacteriales bacterium | reverse complement strand
CTATTTTTTTTGAAAACAAACCATTTTCATAAACCATAAAATAGATTTTATTCCAAGTAGTAAAACCAGAGCAATCATAATATAATGTTCCATTAGTATCACGCGATAATTGTTTATAATTAAAATTATTTCCGCCATTATTTACTTCAGCGTAAAATGTTGGTGTGTTATAACTTCCCCAAATACCGGGATCGAAATACACTCTATAACCATCAGTAGTTACTCCGGTATCGGTCGCACGAGTTGTGAGCCAATCCTTATCAAACATTGCCATTGCCGCGCCGTTTTCATTTGTGCCGCTTGCATAGTAATGAATTGTTCCGTCAGCAAGTGTTTTACCCGCAAGACCGGGAAGAGCCTTTGTACTTCCGCCCAGCCAGTTTGAGTCATTAATCAAATGACCTTTATAATAACTTGAATCTCCGTAGTAGCCATAGTCATGATAAGCCTCGTCATTTCCACCTTCCCAATAATTACTTGCAAAAGTAAACGCACCAAAATACATAGGACGTGTTAATGTGTTCTTTTTTGCGTAAACAGACAATGCTTGGTTGAAATAACCGTAGGGATCACGGTTATAAGGTGTGGAAATCATAGCCGCTTTATCATCAATGCTGCTATACCAGCTTCCGTTAACCTCATCATTAGTATAGTAATCATAGAATGAAGCTGAAATCTTTGTATAAAGATTGTCGTTTGAAGCGGTTGAGCTGCCAAGCTTCGCAGTGTACTGGTTAGCGGGAAGATTGGACTTTTTTGAGAATGTGGCAACTACTTCTGTAGCATTCGTAACTTCAGAACTTTCACCTGATGAAATAGAATTTCCTCCGCGTGTAAGTGTACTAAGCTCATAACCCGACGCTGCGGAAGCTGTAACCTTAAGAGTCTCTCCGGAATACGCTTTAATTGTTGACGCCGCTGTTCCGGAGGTTGTTACAGCTCCAACAGTTGTTCCGCCGGATGTAAGCGTAAGCGTTATACTACCTGAGCCTTGAGTAACCTGTGCCGTGATGTTGTACGCAGTCGCAGTCTTAAACGTTACCGAAACGGTTACGTTCCGCGAGGGCATGGTAAAGTAACGGTTATCACCCGAACCGCTTACAGCTGCGACGCCTGTCACAGAAACCGCGTCTACCTGATAACCGCGGTTAGGATTTGCGGTAATATCAATGCTTGTTCCTGCCGTAGCAGTTGTTCTGCTTACCGTAAACGAGCCGTTGTTTGTTGAAGCCTTTGAAATTGTGTAGGTCTTTGCAGCTGCAGGATAGGTAACCGCAATCGCAACAGCGCCGTCGTTGTTATCCTCACGTTTAAGAGTAAAAATATACTCTCCGGCATAAGTAGTTTTTAAGGTAGCGTTACCTTCAGTTGTTTTAAAATAATACTCGCTGTCCGTAGCAGTATACGTCTTGCTAGCGCCGTACCACTTGCCATTGCCGTATGAGCTGTAAATCTTAAATTTATATTCTTTATTTGCCTCAAGGGTGATTGAAACCTTTTTGGTTATTGCGTTGAAATTATGGCTATTGCCCCACTCGTTAAATGTTCCCTTTACGTAATATACATTCGCCGCGCCGAGGGGTGAATCCTCGTCGAGGTTTGCGCCGAGAGCGCCTTCGCCCGATTCGCTGAGGTCGGCTGTTTCGTCGTTGTCAAGAGCCGCGCCTTCATCTGTGGCAGGCTGAGTGTCGGTTGACGCGCCGACCGTGCCCTGGTCTGTCACCTTTGCCGCGTCGGTGGCGATAATGCCGACCGTCATGCACGAAAGTACCATGCAGACTGCCAAAACTACCGACAAAACAGCATGTGAGTGGCGTTTTATCTTTGTTTTCATAATTTTTCCTCCATTCTTTCGAATTAACAATTAACGAAAACCATTTAAAGCCTCCACCGCTTGCGGGGGAGCCTTTAAAGGCTCAATCGCTAATTATTTGTTTGGATTATAAATGCGGTGATATTCCCTTTGCCGATGTGCCGTCAGTCGTCAGTCGTCAGCCGTCAGTTGGTGTTCCGCTTCTAACGGCTCACGACTAACGACCCTTTACGATCTGAGATTTCGGACGTTCAGCTTTTACTGCCTGACCTTCAGTGGAAAACAAGCTGTTATTTTTGTAGGGGCGGGCATTGCCCGCCCGCGGGCGGACACGCGGGTCCGCCCCTACAGGCACAACATTTGCCAATTATTCCGGCTGAAAAAGGGTATAGCAACCCACATTTAGTTAGATTAATTATAACATTAAAATTGTAAATTTTCAATACTGTTTTTGTAGATTTTATATTATTTGTTTAGAATATCTATTATGGTTCTTTATTAGAATTATATGCGCTGGTATATAAAATCATTTCGTTAATATACATAAATTTAAACATTTAATTATGTGCATTTCGACAATACGCTAATTAAAATTGGCAAAAAAATACCCTCCTCTGTTCTGAGAGGAGAGTTAAATAATTGATATTTGATATTTGCAGGGTGTGCATTTCGCAGAGGTTTAAAGGCTCCCCCATTACTTGTCATGGGGGAGCCTTTAAATAGAAAGCAAACTTTTAAATATAAAATCACCTCTCCCGAAACATACCGGGAGAGGTATTGATTGTTAATAATTATTCTGCGCTTTCTGCGCTGTCTCTGAGCTTTTTGCGCTTGATGACCTTCAGGCGGCTGAACTCTTCCCTATCCTTTTCGTCGAGGGCGTCGGAGATAAACTTTACGGTTTCCTCAAAACGCGGAATCATTATGTTCTTTAACGCGTTGGCACGCTTTTGCGTTTTTTTGATTGACACGGCAAGGCGGTAAACGCTGTTTTCTATCTCCGCAAGCTCGACGGTGAGGGTTTTTACCTTATTAAATAGTATAAACGCCTTGTCTACCGCGGAGTTTGTGCTCCTTGCGCCGTAGTGCAGGAAGTTGTGAACCTCGTTTTCGTCCATTGTGAGAATCGGAATCTCTACTCCCATTACGCTTCGGGAGTCAAGGTGAAGTCCGTCCTCAACAGGCACGGCGTTTGAGATATCCTCGCAAAAGCCGTTGGTGATATTGGCGGTCTGGAGCGCGATATACGCTTCCTCATACGCGCCGTCAATCTCGGACTGGAGCTTGTTTGCGTGGTCGATAAGCGTCATCATCTCGCGAATTAAAATATTGCGCTTGCGGTCGAGCAGCTCATAGCCGTTTTTGGCGAGAGCAAGCGACTTTTTTGAATTCATCAGGTTGCCCTTGGTGGGCACTGCCTGTACAGCCATGATTACACCCCTTAACCTTTATAATATACGTCAAGCACCGCGTCGTCTACACGGTCAAGCTCTGCTCTGGGCAGGGTTGAAAGGAGTTCCCAGCCGAGGTCAAGGCTCTGCTCAATGCTGCGGTTCTCGGTAAAGCCCTGGTTTACGAACTTTGCCTCGAACAGCTTGCCGAACTCGATGTACTTTTTATCAATCGGAGAAAGCTCCTCCTCGCCAATAACCGAGGCAAGCGCTCTGGCATCGATTACCTTTGCGTATGAGGCAAAGAGCTGATTTGCAAGCGCCTGATGGTCAGCACGGGTATAGCCCTCGCCTATGCCGTCCTTCATCAGTCGCGACAGCGACGGAAGTACGCTTACGGGCGGATAAAGTCCCTGACCTTGGAGCGTTCTGTCGAGAACAATCTGTCCCTCGGTGATGTAACCTGTAAGGTCGGGAATCGGGTGGGTGATGTCGTCGTTCGGCATTGTCAAAATCGGGATTTGAGTTACCGAGCCCGGTCTGCCCTTAATCATACCTGCTCTCTCGTAGAGTGAAGCGAGGTCGGAATAAAGATAGCCGGGATAGCCCTTTCTGCCGGGGATTTCGCCCTTTGAGGACGAGAACTCACGCAGAGCCTCGGCGTAGGATGTCATATCCGTCATAATTACGAGAATGTGCATATCGAGCTCAAACGCGAGGTATTCAGCGATTGTCAGGGCGCAGCGCGGCGTCAGCGTACGCTCGATAATCGGGTCGTTACTGAGGTTAAGGAGCATTACAACTCTTGACAATACGCCGCTTTCCTCAAAGCTGCGGCGGAAATACTCCGCGACATCCTTTTGAACGCCCATTGCTGCAAATACTACGCCGAAGTTGTTGCTGTCGGCTCCGCTGATTTTCGCCTGGCGTACAATCTGCACCGCCAAGTCGTTATGCGTCATACCTGAGCCTGAGAAAATCGGGAGCTTTTGACCGCGGATAAGCGTCATAAGCGTGTCAATTGTGGAAATTCCTGTGTTGATGTAGTTTTTCGGGTACACGCGCGATACCGGGTTAATCGGCGTGCCGTTGATGTTCGCCTTTTTTACCGGGAAAATATCGCCGAGGCCGTCGATAGGTCTGCCTGCTCCGTCGAGCACTCTGCCGAGCAGCTCGGGAGAAAGCGGCATTTCCATCGGGTGGCCGGTAAGGCGGGTTCTTGTGTTTTTAAGGCTTATTCTTCTTGTGCCCTCAAAAACCTGAACTACGATTTTTTCGCCCTCAATCTGCACCACACGTCCCTGGCGGACTGTGCCGTTTTCGAGCTTGATATCGACAATTTCTTCGTTGGAAACGCCCTTTACGCCGTCCAAAACAATCAGCGAGCCGTTGATTTCTTTTACGCCTACATAATCTATAATCAAAGCGTTTCCTCCTTAGTTCAGTAATTCGCCAAGCTTGTCGTCGATTTCCTTAAGATAATCGTCGAACATATCAAGGCGGCTGTTGGGAATATCATACTTCATCTTGGTGAGCTTATCGAACAGACCAAGCTGAATGATTTTTGAGATTGGGATTTCACGCGCGACAACCTCTTTTGCCTTTTCGTGAAGGTGCAGGATGACCTGCATCATCTTTTTCTGCTTTTCGAGCGGAACATAGGTGTCCTCGGCGTGGAAGGCGTTTTGCTGCAAAAAGCCTACGCGGATTGCCCTTGCCGTCTCGATTACGAGCTTTTGGTCGTCGGGCAGAACGTCCGAACCGATGAGCTTTACAATCTCCATAAGCGAGGCTTCCTCCTGAAGCAGCGCGCTTACGCGGTTGCGGTACTGTACAAAATCCTCACCGAGGTTTTCCTTAAACCACGGGTCGAGGTCGTTAAAATATTCGCTGTAGCTGTCTATCCAGTTGATTGCAGGATAGTGACGGGCGTAGGCAAGCGCCTTGTCGAGCGCCCAGAATACGCGCGTAAAGCGCTTGGTGTTCTGGGTTACGGGCTCCGAGAAGTCCGAGCCCTGGGGAGATACCGCGCCGATTAGCGTAACGCTTCCCTCTCCGCCGCTGAGTACGTCGGCTCTGCCGCCGCGCTCATAGAACTCCGCGAGACGTGAGGGCAGATACGCCGGGAAACCTTCCTCGGCAGGCATTTCCTCAAGTCGTCCCGAGATTTCACGCAGAGCCTCTGCCCAACGCGAGGTGGAGTCCGCCATCATCGCAACGTGATAGCCCATATCGCGGTAGTACTCCGCGAGGGTGATGCCTGTGTAGATTGAGGCTTCACGCGCCGCAACAGGCATATTCGAGGTGTTTGCGATAAGGGTTGTTCGGTCGGTCATAGGTCTGTTGGACTTAGGGTCTATCAGTTCTGAGAACTCGTCGAGAACCTGGCTCATCTCGTTGCCGCGCGCTCCGCAGCCTACGTAGATGATAATGTCGGCGTCGCACCACTTTGCAAGCTGGTGCTGGTTCATTGTTTTTCCTGTACCGAAGCCGCCCGGGATCGCCGCTGTGCCGCCCTTTGCAATCGGGAACAGCGTATCCATTACACGCTGACCGGTAATCAGCGGAATTGTCGGGGTTAGCCTTTCTTTAACAGGTCTGGCGGTTCTGATAGGCCACTGCTGGCAGAGCGTGAGCTCGTGCCTTTCTCCGAGGTCGTCCTCGATAACGGCAACAACATCGAAAAGCTTGTATTCGCCGTCGGGCTTAACCTCTTTTACAACACCCGACAAATCGGGGTGAAGCATAAGACGGTGCTCGATAATAGGCGTTTCGGGCAGGGTTGCATAAATCTGTCCGCCCTCGAGCCTGTCGCCGGGCTTAACCTTCATGGTAACTGCCCAGAGCTTGTCGGGATCGAGCGAGGATACCGACGCGCCTCTGCTGATAAACGCGCCTGACTGCTCCTCAATCGCCTTAAGCGGACGCTCGATACCGTCAAAAATATTGTCAAGGATGCCCGGGCCGAGAAGCACGTTCATCGGCGCGCCTGTACCCGTAACCGGGTCGCCGGGCTTAAGACCTGTTGTTTCCTCGTACACCTGAATTGTGGTGAGCTTGTCGGTGATACCGATAATCTCGCCTACGAGGTTTTGTTCACCGACGTGCACCATCTCCATCATCTCGAAGCTGTCGGTGTTTTTTACAGTTACAACAGGGCCGTTGATTCCGTAAATAACATTATCGTTCATAATCATTCACTCTTTCAAATGCTTTAGAGTACGGAGAGCTCCGCGTTTTCGACAAACCACTCGCGCTGTAAGTCAAGCTTGCTGTCGAGTGTTTCGTCGGCAATAATGCCCATGCTCTCGCAGTAGGCTTTGACGCCTCCGATTTGGATTGTCTTGTCAGCTTTAACTTCCGAGCCTGCGCTGAACAGACTTTTGAACTGCTCCGCCTCAGCGATATCGCGCTCGTTTACATATATAATACAGTCTTTTCCGCCGAAAAGCTCCGCGACTGCCTTTGCGCTGTCGCCCAGCTTTGCGCGGTACTCAGCGGTCTGAGCGTAGGCTTTGAGCTTGTCGGAAGCGAGCTTAAAGACCTCCTCGGTCATCTGCGCCCTTGCGATGTAAAGCTGCTTTTGCCCCTCCTGGGTTTTGGTGGCGAGCTTTGCGGTCTGGCTGTTGTGAACCTCGTTGAGCTTTTGCTTTTTGAGCGCTTCGCTGTCGCGCTTCGCCTTTTCCTCGGCTTCCTTAAGGCGTTCGGATTTGAGCTGTTTTACCTCGCCCTCCATCGCCTTTTTCTGAGCGCCTGCGTACTTTTTTATCGCCTTTAAAAAGTTATCGGTTTTATTTTTTGGCATAAGTTTACCTCTCAGCTTTCGTAATAACGCTTACAGCTTGACGCCGATCGCGTCCTGAACGTACTTGGTAATGCTGTCCTTGGTTCTGCCGTTGCCGTGACGGTCGGGGATTTCGACAATCAGCGGCTTTTTGCGGTTGAGCTTTAGATCGTATACGATGTCGGGACAGAGCGACACAAGCTTTTCGGTCATTAGAATTACCGCGATATCCTCGCGTTCAATCGCCTTCATAAGCTCAGCTCTTACCTCGTCCTCCTCGTGGACAACCACGCCCGGGATTCCTGCAAAGCGCATTCCCATTTTTGTATCGACGTTATCACTGATTAAATAGAATTTCATTTATATCACTTAGCCAATCTTGTTGAGAATAAGGATAGAAATAAGCATACCGTAAAGCGCAACGCCTTCACCGAGTGCAACAAAGATGATTGCCTTACCGAACGCCTTGGGATCCTCGCTTGTTGCGCCGATTGCCGCAGGAGCAGCGTTACCAACAGCGATACCGCCGCCGATACAAGAAAGACCTGTTGCAGCCGCAGCAGCGATATAGTTCATACCTGCAGCGCCGTCAGAAACTGCGGCGTCGCCTGTAGCAGCGCTTACAGCGAAAGGACATACCATACAAATCGCGAATACCGCAGCGAATGAAGCGAGCTGCATAAGCAGGGTTCTCTTTCTGCTTTTGCCTGCCGATACAGCCTTAACTGCGATAAGAACCGAAGCGATTAAAAATACAACGGGTAAAGCCATAAATAAGAAATCAAAAATTGTCATAATATTAAACCTCCAAAGATTATTCCGATTTTATTTTTACGGGTTCAAACGGTCTGCCCTCGCCCGAATAGAAACGGCTGAACATCTCGTAATACTCAAGCCTTAATACCTGAATTGATACAAGCAGCGCCTCGAGCACTGTAACGATGATATTGCCGACTACGACTATTGCTATAAATCCGACCGAACCGGGATTGCCGACGGATTCGGCAAGGACGAACACAACGTTCATCATACCTGCGTGAACCAGCACAAACGCGCCTACACGCAAAAAGCTCATTGTGTTTGTTACGTAGCCCAAAAGAACCTCGATGGATTCAAAAAGATTTTCCACGATATATCCGCCCCAGCTCTCGGGCTGCCAATCCTTTTCGCCGTTTACCAAATCTCCGAGCGGTTCGGAAAAGAAAATCAGTATGAACGGAAGGACGATAAGTCCGAGGATATACGGTAAGGTCATAACGTGAATTCCGAGGAAAAGCTCTGCGACAAGACCGAAAACAATCGAGCCGTAAAAGAGAATTCCTGCGACTCCGCTGGTGCTGAACAGCGCCTTGCCGTAGTTTTTCTGCCTAAACGACGTGTAGACGTTAAGGCACATCGCGACAATCAGCAGGAACACGCCTATGCCTACGGCGGTGAAGATAATCGTCATCGTAAACTCGGGCGCCATAACCTCAATCGGCTTTTCATTAAAGCCGAGCCTTACGAACATCGGGTCGAGCGCGTGCTCAAAGCCGAACACACTG
>ONPH01000081.1:5687-6623 GCA_900319655.1 uncultured Eubacteriales bacterium | reverse complement strand
GCTCCACCGATACACGCTTTGGCAGGGCGGAGGAAACGGTAAAAAAGGCAGAAAAAATAACAGGCAAAAAAGTGCTGAAAACCTCGGTTGACACGGAGCCCATCGGCCCCAAGGATATGTGCGATTTGCTGCCGATAGCTCCCTGCACGGGCAACACCCTTGCAAAGCTTTCTCTCGGCGTTACCGACACCTCGGTGACAATGGCGGCAAAATCGCACCTTCGCGTGCAAAAGCCCGTGCTTTTGTGCGTGGCGACAAACGACGCCTTAGGCGCTTCGGCTCAGAACATCGGCAGACTTCTAAACACAAAGAATATCTATTTTGTTCCGCTTAAACAGGACGACCCGGTAAAAAAGCCGAATTCGCTTGTGGCGGATTTTAATAAGATAGAAAAGGCGGTAGAGTATGCGCTTGAAAAAACGCAAATTCAGCCTGTGTTTGAATAAGTGAGATAAAAATATTAAATATATCGCGGCGGGTATTGCTCCCGCCGCTTTTTTGTGTTAAAATTATATTAATTACAGCTAAGGAGTAATTTTATGAAGTATTGTTCAAAATGCAGGCGGATGTATGACGATTCCGAGCATAACTGCACCGAGTGCAGAAAGCACTACGCTCTCGAAACGCTCGACGACCGGACCACGCCTGTTTATTTAACCTCAGCCTCAGGCTTTGAGCTTGACCGTATTCAGGCGGCGCTCGAGGACGACGGAATTCCGAGCACATCGCAGGCTCAGGAAAAGGCGCTTTCCGCAGACGCCGTAACCGGCAGCGATAAGACCGACAGGGATATTCTCGTTCCCTTCAACGCGCTTGACAAAGCAAGGGATGTCTGCATCGGCATCGGCGCTATCAAGCCCGAGGGAGAAGAAATTAAGGTCGAGGGACAGGACGTTGAGGACGCCGTTAATTCCGAAATTGACGAGTCCGAGATTA
>ONPH01000081.1:0-5663 GCA_900319655.1 uncultured Eubacteriales bacterium | reverse complement strand
CGCCTGTTTTGTAATCTGGGGAACCGATTTCATCACGGGATTTATTAAAGGATTATTCAATTAAACACATAGGGGGAAATATATTATGAAAACCGAAACAAAATGCTTACATTCAGGCTACGAGCCCAAAAACGGCGAACCGCGCCAGCTTCCTATTTACCAGAGCACAACATGGAAATACGATTCCAGCGACGATATGGGCAAGCTCTTTGACCTTGAAGCAAGCGGATATTTTTATACAAGACTTCAAAACCCGACAAACGATTTTGTAGCCGCAAAGCTCGCGGCTCTTGAAGGCGGCGTTGCCGCAATGCTCACATCGAGCGGACAGGCTGCAAACTTCTTTGCACTCTTTAATATCTGCGAGACCGGCAGCCACATCATCGCCTCATCCGCAATCTACGGCGGCACATACAACCTGCTCGGCGTTACTATGAAGAAAATGGGCATTGACGTAACCTTTGTAGACCAGGATTTGCCCGAGGAAGAGCTCGCCAAGGAGTTCAGACCTAACACGCGCGCCGTATTCGGTGAGACCGTAACAAATCCCACGGTTTCCGTGCTCGATATCGAGAAGTTCGCTCACCTCGCGCACTCACACGGAGTTCCGCTTATCGTTGACAATACATTCGCAACTCCCGTAAACTGCCGTCCCATCGAATGGGGAGCGGATATTGTCACCCACTCCACCACAAAGTATATGGACGGTCACGCCATAGGCGTAGGCGGTGCGATTATCGACAGCGGCAATTTTGACTGGATGGCTCACGCCGATAAATATCCCGGACTTACAACTCCCGACGAAAGCTATCACGGACTTGTTTACGCTGAAAAGTTCGGCAAGCTCGGCTATATTACCAAGGCGACCTCACAGCTTATGCGCGACCTCGGCTCAATCCAGTCTCCGCAGAACGCTTTTTACCTCAATAACGGACTTGAAAGCCTTCACGTAAGAATGGACAGACACTGCTCCAATGCGCTTGCAATCGCAAAGTTCCTCAAGGCTCATGACAAGGTTGCATGGATTGATTATCCCAACCTCGAGGGCGATAAATATTACGACCTCGCTCAAAAGTACCTGCCAAACGGCTCATGCGGCGTAATCGCGTTCGCTGTAAAGGGCGGCAGGGAAAAGGCGATTAAGTTTATGGACAGCCTTAAGCTTATGATTATCGCAACCCACGTTGCTGACGCGCGCACCTGTCTGCTTCATCCGGCAAGCCATACTCACCGCCAGCTCAGCGATCAGCAGCTTCTCGAGGCAGGCGTAGCGCCCGACCTTATCAGGCTTTCGGTAGGTCTTGAAAACGTTGACGATTTAATCGCTGACCTCACACAGGCGCTCGATAAAATTTAAGTCATACAAAAATTATCCATTATCAATTATCAATTTTCAATTAAAAGACGGGAGGGGTTTTATGTCAGCATTTGTATCAGCTATCATCGTAGCCGCCGGCGGCTCAACAAGAATGGGTTCGTCCGACAGCAAACAGTTTATCGCGCTTTCGGGCAAAACGGTAATCGAACGCACACTTACCACGTTTCAGCACTGCGGTCTTATTAAGGAGATTGTAGTTGTCTGCCGTGAGCAGGATTGCGAGCGTATCAGAGAAATTGCCGGCAAAAACGCCTTCTCCAAGGTAAGCGCAGTGGTTAAGGGCGGCGACAGCCGCGCACACAGCGTTAAAAACGGAATTTCAGCGGCAAATCCGAGGGCTGAGTACTACGCGATTCACGACGGAGCGCGTCCGCTCGTCACTGTCGAGGAGATTGAACGTGTTGTCGAAGCCGCTTTCGACACAGGCGCGGCAACCCTCGGAACTACCGTTACCGACACAATAAAAATCGTGAACGGCTATGACGTTATCGAGAGAACTCCGCTTCGCTCTCAGCTCAGAGCGGTTCAAACTCCTCAGGTGTTTGAAACCGAGCTGTATGCCTTTGCAATTGACAACGCAGGCGACAGCCTCGAAGGCTTTACCGACGACTGCTCGCTGATTGAAAAGATGGGCGGCGAAGTCAAGGTTGTAAAGGGAAGTAAAGAAAACATCAAGCTCACCACTCCGTTTGACATTTTAATCGCGGAGAGTATCATTCACGCAAGGGGAGAGGACAAATGAGAATAGGCAACGGCTATGACGTTCACCGCTTTGCGGAAAACCGCGATTTATTCCTCGGCGGAGTAAAAATTCCGTATGAACTCGGTCTGCTCGGTCATTCCGACGCGGATGTTCTGATCCACGCCATAATGGACGCACTCCTCGGCGCGGCGGCGCTTGGGGATATCGGCAAGCTTTTTCCCGATACCGACGAACGCTTCAAGGGCGCGGACAGCTTACTGCTCTTAAAGGAAGTCTGCGTTGTGCTCGGCGCAAAGGGCTATAAGATTGTGAATATCGACTCAATCGTAATCGCCCAAAAACCAAAGCTTGCGCCGTACATCGAGCAAATGCGTAAAAATATCGCGGATGCGTGCAAAATCGACATTTCTCAGGTCAGCGTTAAGGCGACAACCGAGGAAAAACTCGGCTTCACCGGCAGGCTTGAGGGAATTTCCTCGCACGCGGTTTGCTTAATTGAATAGTATAATTATAACGCCTCGTTCATAATATTGAGCGAGGTGTTTTGTTATGTTAAATAAATTCTGTCTTATTTTATCAATATCAATTATCTTTTGCTCGATAATCCCTGCTTTTGCCGCCGAAGAAACAAAAATGATAACCGCTCCTGCAGGCGTGCTTATGGAAGCACAGACAGGTAAAATTCTTTATGAGAATAATCCGCACGAGCAAAGACCGTGCGCGTCCGTCACAAAGGTAATGACGTTATTGCTCGTGTTTGAAGCGATAGACAGCGGAAAGCTCAGCCTTGACACCACAATAACCGCATCAGAGCACGCCGCCTCAATGGGCGGAAGCGACATATGGCTTGAACCCGGCGAGACGATGAGCGCCGACGATATGATTAAGGCAACAGTCGTAGCTTCGGCTAACGACGCGGCTGTCGCCCTTGCCGAACAGGTCAGCGGCAGCGAGGAGAGTTTTGTTGAGCAGATGAACAACCGCGCAAAGGAGCTCGGAATGAAGGACACCGTGTTCAAAAACTGCAACGGACTTGACGAGGACGGACACATAACCTCAGCCTATGACGTCGCAGTTATGTCGCGCGAGCTTATAAAGCACGAAAAGATTTTTGACTATACTTCAGTCTGGATTGACTATCTCCGCGGCGGCAAAACCCAGCTTGTAAATACCAATAAGCTGCTAAAAACCTACAAGGGCATAACCGGCTTAAAAACAGGCACGACCGACGACGCAGGATGTTGTATCTCAGCCACCGCAACGCGCGACGGTATGAGCCTTATCGGCGTGGTATTGGGCTGCGATAACGGCAAGCAGCGCTTTGCCGACGCCGCCGCTCTGCTCGACTACGGCTTTGCCAATTATTCTGTAAAAGAATTATCAATCCCTGAGGATATGCCTGTCAATATCGGCGTTGACAATGGTATGGAAAGCTCAGTCGGAATAAAATGCGACGTAAACTCAGGCTTTGTTACCGGAAAAGCGAGCGCAGATGAGATTACAAGCAGCATTGATTTGCCCGAAAGCCTTGAAGCGCCTGTCGAGGAAGGGCAGATAATAGGCAAAATAAGCTTTGAAGCAAACGGCGAAAAGCGTGATTTTCAGATAACCGCGGCAGGAAATGTAGAGCCGATTACCTTTGGGGGTGTGTTCAAGACCGCTCTTAATTCTTTACTCGCATTATAAACCAAACGTATTTAAAAATATGCCGTAAATGCCTTGAAATTATCCTCGCTCTATAGTATAATATAACCAATATTAAATAATGGAGGATTAGCATATGGCAACAAAGCTAAACGATAAATATCTGAAGGATTTTATCGCTGAACATGAGTATGAGGGCGTGGCTGCCGAGGTTAAGGCGGCTCACAAGCTTTTGCACGACGGCACAGGTATGGGCAACGATTTCATCGGCTGGCTCAACCTTCCCACAGATTACGACAAGGACGAGTTTGCACGCATCAAGGCTGCGGCAGAGAAGATTAAAAAGGATACCGACGTATTTGTAGTTATCGGTATCGGCGGTTCTTACCTCGGCGCACGCGCTGCAATCGAGTTCCTCACATCACAGAACTACAACCTTACCTGCAAGGACACTCCGCAGATTTTCTTTACAGGTAATTCAATCAGCTCATCGGCACTTGCCGAGGTTATGGAGTTGTGCGAGGGCAAGGACGTATCAATCAATATGATTTCCAAGTCCGGCACAACCACCGAGCCCGCGATCGCGTTCCGTGTATTCCGCGAAATGCTCGAGAAAAAGTACGGCAAGGAAGGCGCTCGCGAGCGTATCTACTGCACAACCGACAAGGCGAGAGGAACTCTTAAGGCTCTTGCCGACAAGGAAGGCTACGAGACCTTCGTAGTACCCGACGACGTCGGCGGACGTTTTTCGGTTCTCACAGCCGTAGGACTTCTTCCCATCGCAGTTTCGGGCGCAGATATCGACGCTCTAATGCAGGGCGCACAGACTGCTCAGGCAGAGCTTAACAACGACGACTTGATGACAAACGACTGCTACAAGTACGCCGCGATCCGCAACATCCTTTACCGCAAGGGTAAGACAACCGAGATTATGGTTGCCTACGAGCCTGCGTACACAATGATGGCGGAGTGGTTCAAGCAGCTTTACGGCGAGAGCGAGGGCAAGGATAACAAGGGCATTTATCCCTCAAGTGTTATCTTCTCAACCGACCTTCACTCACTCGGTCAGTACATTCAGGACGGCAGACGCACAATGTTTGAGACTGTTGTTCTTTTTGATAAAGTTAAAAAAGAGGTTACCCTCGGCACAGATCCTACCAACGTAGACGGTCTCAACTTCCTTTCGGGCAAAACAATGGGATTTGTCAACCAAAAGGCGTTTGAGGGCACAGTGCTTGCCCACAACGACGGCGGCGTTCCCAACGTTGTAATCAACGTTCCCGAAATGAACGAGACAGAGCTCGGATATCTTATCTATTTCTTCGAGAAGGCTTGCGCAATCTCAGGCTATATGCTCGGCGTTAATCCGTTTAATCAGCCCGGCGTAGAAAGCTACAAGAAGAATATGTTTGCTCTGCTCGGAAAGCCCGGCTATGAGGATCAAAAGGCTGAGCTCGAGGCAAGATTGGGCTAACTTCTAACGTTAAAAATTTTTGGAGGTACTAATTATGGTTACTTTACTTATTGGCAAAAAAGGCGCCGGCAAAACAAAAAAGCTTATCGCACTGGCTAACGAGGCTGTAGCGGCTTCTTCGGGCAACGTTGTTGTTATCGAAAAAGGCGCAAAGCTCACCTACGACGTTACACATAAGGCAAGACTTATCGACACAGAGCAGTACAACATTTCAGGCTATGATATGCTCTACGGCTTCATCAGCGGTATTTGCGCAGGCAACTACGACGTTACCGACATTCTTGTTGATTCAACCTTCAAGATCGCTCCCGAGGCTATCAGCGGACTTGAAAGCTTTACAAAGAAGCTTCAGGATCTTTCCGAGACAACCTCAACAAACATCGTTGTGCTCGTATCAGCAGACGAGGCTGACATTCCCGAGTCAATCAATGCAGTTTGCCAGACAGTTTAATTAGAATATTTTA
>ONPH01000184.1 GCA_900319655.1 uncultured Eubacteriales bacterium | reverse complement strand
AGCCGCTTTTCCGAGGAGATCATCATGTGGTGCAGCTGGGAGTTCAAGTTTGTCGAGCTCGACGACGCATTCTCAACCGGCTCGTCGATTATGCCGCAGAAAAAGAACCCCGATATCGCTGAACTCGTCCGCGGAAAAAGCGGCCGCGTGTTCGGAGATACAATGACGCTCTTGACCGTGATGAAGGGCATAGCGTTGGCGTACAACAAGGATATGCAGGAGGACAAAGAGGCGATTTTTGACGCGGTTGACACCGTAAAAATGTGCCTGACAGCCTTCACCCCGATGCTCGACACAATGCGCGTAATTCCGCAGAATATGCGCAGGGCGGCGGCAGGCGGATTTATCAACGCCACTGACTGCGCCGACTGGCTGACCAAAAACGGCGTGCCGTTCCGCGACGCCTACAAGGCGACGGGCGAGCTCGTCGCAAGGTGCATTGAGCTCGGCACTGATTTGGAGAGCCTCTCGATTGAGGAGTACAAGGCGGTTTGCGACGTCTTTACCGAGGACGTATACAAGGCAATCTCGCTTGAATACTGCGTTTCACAGCGCACCGCCTTCGGCGGCCCCGCCCCCGAATTGGTAAAAGCCCAGGCACAGCGCATAAAGGAAATCACGGAAAAGCTGTGACAAGTTCGCGGCAATCTAAACGCAAATTAATGCGTTTGCAAAATTACGATTATTCTCAAAACGGAATGTACTTTGTGACGGTTTGCACCCAAAATAGAGCAAACCTGCTCGCTGATGTTGAAACCGTAGGGGCGGACCCGTGTGTCCGCCCGAATACAGCAGGACTTATGGTAGAGCGCGTGCTCAACAAACTATGCAGCAAATATCAGAACATAAAAATAGACTGTTACTGCATAATGCCGAATCATATTCACTTTATTCTGTTTATTCACACGGACGCGTCAACGGGCGGACACATGGGTCCGCCCCTACAGGAAATGGTGCAGTGGCTGAAAACACAAACAACCAATGAATATATAAAGCTGGTAAAAAACGGAGTGTTAAAACCGTTTGACAAACACGTATGGCAAAGGTCGTTTTACGAGCACGTTATCAGGAATGAGAATGATTTGTACGAAACAAGAAGATACATAGAAGGTAATCCTGTTAACTGGATTAAAGATAAATATTACGGGTGATATTATGACAATAAAAGCAGGAATCGTAGGCGCTACGGGTTATGCAGGCGCGGAGCTTGTAAGGCTTCTTTACGCTCACCCCAAGGCTGAAATCGCGGCTATCAGTTCGGTTTCGTTCGAGGGACAAAAATTAAGCGACGTTTACCCGTCCTACAAATTCTTAAACGATATGGTGTGCGAAAATCAGGACGCTGTGGTTGAAAAGAGCGACGTAATCTTTGCCGCTCTGCCGCACGGACTTTCCCAGGAGCTCGCTGAAAAATGTATGAAGGCAGGCAAGGCGTTTATCGACCTCGGAGCGGACTTCCGTCTCGAGAGCGAGGACGAGTACACCGAATGGTACGGCGGAACCTTTCTTGATAAAGAGCTCCACAAGCAGAGCGTTTACGGTCTGCCTGAGTTTTTCAGAAAGCAGATTAAGGGCAAAAAGCTAATCGCTAACCCCGGCTGTTACACAACCTGCTCGCCCCTGGCAATCGCACCTGCAATCGTGAACGGCTTAATCAGCACAAAGGGGATTATCTGCGACTGCAAGAGCGGCGTAACAGGTGCCGGAAGAAAGCCTACTCAGGGCAACCACTTCCCCGAGCTTAACGAGGGCTTCCACGCCTACAAGGTCGCTTCTCACCGCCATACTCCCGAGATTGAGCAGACCTTATCGCGTCTCAGCGGCGAGGACGTTACAATCACCTTTGTACCGCACCTTCTGCCCGTCAACAGGGGAATTTTGGCGACGGTTTACGCCGACATTAAGGAAGGCGTAACCTTTGAGCAAATCAGAAAAGCGTATGAGGACTACTACAAGGACGAGTTCTTTGTAAGACTTCTAGACGACGGCAAGTGCGCCGATATTCACAACGTGCGCTATTCAAATTTCTGTGATATTTCAATTCACCACGACGAGCGCGCGAACAAGCTTGTAGCCTGCGCGGCGATTGACAATATGGTCAAGGGCGCGGCAGGCCAGGCGATTCAGAATATGAACATCATTTTCGGAATTGATGAAAAAACAGGGCTGGTAATTATGCCGCCTGCCTTCTAGGGATAAAGCTATGGAAAACTATTTTTTTATTGACGGCAATGTAACCTCACCGCTCGGCTTCACCGCCAACGGAGTTTCAGCAGGAGTTAAGGCGTACACCAACGCCGCGGCAGGTATTGCCGACGAGCCCATTGAGGGCGTTAAAAGCGGCAAGCGCGACCTTGCGATGATTTACTGCGAAAAGCAGTGCAGCGCCGCCGCAATCTTCACAAAAAATCTGGTTAAATCAGACACAATATACGTTACCCAAAAGCACCTGCAAAACGGCAGGGCGCAGGCGGTGATTGTCAATTCGGGCAACGCCAACGCCTGCAATCCC
>ONPH01000174.1:2266-5130 GCA_900319655.1 uncultured Eubacteriales bacterium | reverse complement strand
ACGTCGTCTTGCTTGAAAGCGGCTCGGGCAAGGTCAACGCCGCGGTAGGAACCCAAATTATGATAGACCTGTACAAGCCGGACGTAATAATAAATTCCGGCATCGCCGGCAGCCTTGTTAAAGATTTACTTATCGGCGATATCGTTATTTCAAGCGATTGCGTAGAGCATGACATCAACCGCACGGCGCTTGAGGAGCCGAGAGGTCAAATTTGGTTTACCGACGAAAAGAGAATTAGTATGCCTGCCGACAAAGAAGTTTGCGACAAGCTTGTTGAGTGCTGTCAGGGGCTGGGCTCACACGTGCTTACCGGACGTATCGCTACCGGCGATATCTTTGTAAGCTACCGCTCAAAGCGCGAGTTTATCGCTATGGAATTTGACGCCCTGTGCTGCGAGATGGAAGGCGGAGCTGTCGGCCACGTTTGCTATATGAACAAGGTTCCGTTCGCAATTCTTCGCTCAATCAGCGACGACTTCAAGTACAACAAAGCTGAAAACTACGAGGACTTCAAGGAGCTTGCCGCCGACAGAGCGATTAAAGCTATCAAAAAATTTATTCAGATGGATTAAATAATAACAAAGAAAATCAAAACTTAAAACATTGCAAAAAGTGGGGTTCGGTCTTGACCGAACCCCACATTTGTTTTATTAGGTTTTTATTGCCTAAATTAAAATCAATTCCTATTTTTTGATTATTTTCATTTTTTCGCGCAAGGCGTTATACGCCGCGTCGCAGTCGTCAATGTTTTCGACCGTCTGCTCCATTGGGCATACGCCGTCTCCCCTGCGGTTTATAATTTTTCCGGTAAGCTCCTTGTACGAAAAAGGTGTGTTGTTTTTTTCAAGGAACTCCGCCGCGGATTTGGACATCACCACGCCGTAAACCGAGGCGATTTTCGCCTTGACAAAGAGCATTGCAGCCGCCTTGCCGACGATTACATCCGCAGCCGAATATCCGTCAAGGTCAAGCCCCTGCGCAATAAAGCGCATCATCGGAGAAATTCCCCTGCCGTCGTCGGTGAAAAACTCGCCGTTTTTGCACAGGCAAATGCTGTGACCTTCTAAATTCCTCTTTGCAATTTCAATATCGGTCATTTACTTTTCCTTAACCAAAATTGCCCTGAGTCCGATTACGATGAGCGGAACCGCGATAAGCTGAATTGCAAGTCCGAGCCAGCCTGCGAGGATTTGGCTCCAAATCATTTCCGCCGTAAAGGGCGCAACACTTTGGAAAATAAACGCCAATCCGAGGAAAGCCGCCCTGCCTGCAAGCTGAGCCGCAAGCACTGCCGGAAATGCCCAAAGACCGTTTTTGTAAATTTTGTTGGAGAACAAGCCCGAAACAACCGCGAACACCGCAAGCTCCGCCATCATAAACGGAAGTCTTGCGAGCACAGGCATGGGATTGCCCATAAGCGAGGTGAGCGCGAAGCTTGCAAGCGGAGAAAGTACGCCTACAAACATTGCCCAGCGCCATCCGAGGAGACATCCGCCGATGAGCACAGGCAGGTACATTGGAAGCAGCTTAACACCGCCGGGCTGACCTAAAGCGAGGTGTACAAGCTGAGGCAGAACAACCGCAAGCGCGATTAAACCGATTGAAACTAAGGTTTTACAGGTTATTTTTGTTTTTGAAGCCGCGTTGTTTTTTGTCAAAACATTTTCAAGCATTACAAAGCTCCTTTCGATTACAGTGTAAACGGTTTTAGGTCTTTAACCGCTGTTTTTTGGTCGATTTTCTGCTCGCCGTTGTCGAGGTCAATGAGAATATATTTGTCGTTGCCCATTCCCATTTCCTTCATACAGCTGAGCTGGCGGTGGCCGTGGCGCGTCTCAATACGCTCAACAAGCGCGTGGTTTTCATCCTCGCGCATAGCGTAGATTAAGTCCACACATGCCTGGTCAATTGCCAAAATATCGTTTGACGCCAAAATTCCTACGTTCGGCGTTACAACCGGCTCGGCGTCAAGTCCCTCGCAGTCGCAGGAAACCGACATATTTCTCATAACATTTACATAGGTGATGTTCTTGCCAAAGAAGTCAATCGTCGCCTTTGTCGATTCGGTAATGCGCTCCATAAGCTCCTCTGTCGCGATTGACCACATATCCTCGCCCTCACGGGTGTGAATCCACTTTTTGCCGATTCGTCCGTCAGCGCAGCCGATTCCGATGTTCTTGTTTGATCCGCCGAAGCCGCCCATTGTGTGTCCCTTGAAGTGGGTTAGCACGAGCATTGAATCGTAATCGACCATCGTCTTGCCGTGGCACATCTCCTTCATCCACTTGCCGCCCTCAATCGGCAAAAGAACCGTACCCTCGGAGTCCATAATATCCACGGGACAAAACGTCCATCCGTTGACCTTGAGAGTTTCAAGGTGCTGTTCGGTGGTGTAGCGGTCGCCCTCGTAGTAGGTGTTAGTCTCTACGATTGAAGCGTTTTTAAGCTCGGGCTCGCCCTGCATAAGCTCCTTAACCCAGCCGTGAGGAATGATGTTTGGGCCGTGCTGTTCGCCTGTGTGAAGCTTAACGGCGATTTTTCCGTTCATATTCGCGTTAACCTTCTCGTAGACCTTCTTTAGTCCTTCGGCTGAGAGGTCGCGTGTAAAATAAACGATGGACTCGTTGCCCGTCCGCTCGTCATACGGAACGTACCTTTCGCCGCCCTTGCCTGCGGTTATTTTTTCGTTTGACATAAAATTTCACCTCTTGTTTTTTATTATACATTATTATTTTAACATATCATTTTTCTGTTTACAATAATCATTTTAAGGCAATACCGCATAATTCAGGTGTGCGGATTGCGCAGCAAGATTTTTCGTCAGGTTGTACAAATAAATCAAGGTAAGGCTGACGCCTTGCCGA
>ONPH01000174.1:0-2247 GCA_900319655.1 uncultured Eubacteriales bacterium | reverse complement strand
GCATAATTCAGGTGTGCGGATTGCGCAGCAAGATTTTTCGTCAGGTTGTACAAATAAATCAAGGTAAGGCTGACGCCTTGCCGAGATTTTTTGGGCAAGTTGACGGAATAATATTCAAGCAAGCCGTGCGCCTTGAATTATGCGGTGTTGCCTTAAGCAAAATATAATAATATATCAAAAAATCAACATCCGCAGACTGCGCCTGCGGATGTTACTCGTTATATCTTCCTCTGTTTTCCTTTTTCTTAAATTTCCTTAAGCCTTTTATTTCTCCGAACATTCTGTTAGGATACTTTACAAATCCTCTGATAGGGCGGTACATAATCCAAAACGGATATAAAACCGCGTGACGGTAAACAAGAGGATGCTCGCGGCGTAAGCTTTCCCTTGGCGGAAAGATACGTCTCAGGGCGTATTTTCGCTTTGCCGCTGTGCTGTCATCGTTGCTCAGCTTTTGCATTAAAAGGTTTTCCTTTGTTCCGTGTGTGTTTGAACCTGCAAAAAACATAAGCTCATCAAGCTCTTGCTCCGAAAGCTCCTTAAACCCGAATACTTTACTCGCAAGCACGCTCATGCCCTGCTCGAACTCCGATAAATTCAACTGCTTTAATTCAGCTTGGATATAATCATTTTCCGACAACCCGTTGAATTTTTTCCTGAACATATAAATATCGAGCAGTGAACGCAAGCCTGTTCCGCACTGAACATAATGCTTGCGCAGATGACAAATCAAATAAATATACAAATCCTCGTTTGTCATATGATATCCGCAGGTACTGTCGTCGTCTTTGACAAGCTTACTTTTTATATCCTTAAAATAGTTATACCATTCGTAATCGTCAAAGCTGTCAAACAGAAACCTGTGCATTTCAAAATCAAGCTGAGGAGGCTTTTCATACACATCATGGTTAGTCTTGCCGTAGAGCTTACATTTAAAGCCAAGACCTTCCATAATATCTTTTACTTCCTCATATTTTTCGCAGTCAAAAAGAATGTCGTTGTCAGACATCTCCCTCATCGCGGTTTTGGGGTAATAATCCTTTAGCACAATCCCCTTCAACGGCAGATACCAAATACCGCTGTCCTCGAGCTTACTCAGAACTTTTCCGCGTTCTGTATTGAGCAGAGAAAGCCTGCGAACCGCCTTGAACTTTTCCTCTCTGAATTCACCTGAAATTATGCCTGCGTTTTCGAGCGCGATAGCCGCAGCCGCTGACAGAGAATGATTGCGCGCAAGTTTAAGAACCTTGTCGAGGTTCATTTTATCGCATATATTCTTTTCGGGAGTTTCGCCGTTTACCGCGCAAGATACAAGATATACTAAATCTTTCGCGGTTTTTAATAAATCGTTGCTTTTCATGCTCCGCTTCCTCTGACTGAAGATACTGCTTTGAATTTATTTTAATTATATATTTAAATTTTTTTATTGTCAATTCCATTTAAATTGCAGTAAAATATGCAATTTTTCCTGATTTGGAAGTATAAGTGGAAGGGTATTTTATTAAAGCTCTTTCGCACAGGCGTTTTATTATTATAATCAGGAGGTAAAAATGGAAATTAAAAACATCTGCGTAAGCTATGACATAGACCGCAACTGCCCTCCGAAAAGGGCATCGGTAACCCATGTCAACGACGTAAACACAAGGATAATTGAGCTCACACTCAGACAGGGTGATGATAAGCTCAACCTTGATTCAGGATGTACGGCAAGCGCCTCGATTGTTGAGCGCGTTACAAAAAAGCTGATTGCAAGCGGAATAGAGTGCGAAATCAGCGAATCGGGCACTGTTCTTATACCCGTAGACAATCTGCATTTCCGCGACAAAATAGACATCAACATTGAGGTGTTGATGCCGAAATCAGAATATGTATATTGTGAATCTACTTTTTTCTTCGCAAAGTCTGCAAGATATGACTTTAAACCAAATTCGGTAAAAGTGATATTCATCGGCTCGCCGTTTTTGTTAAGGACACCCTTGAATGAAAACGGATGATTGTTTATAAACTCTCCCTTTGCCTTCTTAGTATTACACTCTTTATATTCCTTAAAGGATAAAAGATATTCGTGTTGTCTTTCAAGCTTGTTCTGTGCGGAGTTATAAATACGCCGCATCAGTTCAAAACGCTTGTTAAGTTCGTCAGCCTGGAACTTCTCTACTTTTAAAGGAAGCTCCATAATAAATGTTTCTTCTGTTGATTTTTTCTTCATATTTTATTCAATATATATATTTTCGCCGTGGTGGACAA
>ONPH01000118.1 GCA_900319655.1 uncultured Eubacteriales bacterium | reverse complement strand
GACAGAGATGTTCGGTTCATTGCCGTTAATGACAATATAGACAGCGATGAAGGCGAAAGCGAAATTGCGCCGTTCAAGAATGTACTGAACGAGTTTTACGCAAGGGACATCAGCAAGAAATGCCGGTCGTCCTATCGTATTCGTGGCAGCACAGGCGAGCCGTTAGCTCCGCCGCCTTACGGATATATCAAATCTCCCGATAATCCGAAAAAGTGGATTGTTGATCCCGAAGCCGCAGAGGTTGTGCGTGACATCTTCAAAATGGCTTTAGAGGGCAAAAGCAATGAAACGATAGCCCATATTTTACAGGAGCGCAAAGTACTGATTCCTATGGCGTATTGGGCTCAAAAAGGAATCAGAAAAGGCGGTAAGGTAACACAGCCTAACAAGTACAAATGGTGCAAAACCACCGTTACCAAAATCCTTACTCAGCAGGAGTATTGCGGCGATATTATCAACTTCAAAACCTATTCCAAATCCTACAAGAATAAGAAACGCTACGATAATCCTAAAGAAAACTGGGTGATTTTTAAGGACGTTCACGAACCGATTATCAACCGTGATGATTTTGAGTTAGTGCAGACGCTTGTCGTAAAGACAAAGCGCCGTGCTCCTAAACAGGAAAACGGCGAAAAGAATATGTTTTGCGATTTTCTATACTGCGCCGATTGCGGCAGCAAGCTATGGTATCACACAAATACCACCAATAAGGAAATCCATTTCTTTAGCTGTTCTAACTATAAAAAGGATACACGCGGCAACTGTGAATCCCGCCATTATATCCGTGCCGACGCTATCGAACAGGTTGTAATGCTGGAGCTCCGTCGTTTAGCAAAGTATCTGGAATCTCACGAGGAAGAATTTGCAAAGCTCCTCGCAGATAAAACCAACGCCGATATGTTGGCGGAGCAGAAAACCTTGGAAACAGAGCTCAATCGGGCAACTGCCCGAAACGAAATGCTCACTTCTCTTTTCGCCAGAACCTACGAGGACAATGTATCCGGTAAGCTGAGTGACGAGATGTATATGGAGCTGTCGCACAAATATGAGGTTGAACGCCTTGAACTGAAAACAAAGATTTTCGAGTACAAGGAACGCCTTGCCAAAATCAGCGAGATGGAGCAAAACAAAGATGATTTTCTTAAGACTGTCAGAAAGTTTATGGAGATGGATTCTCTGACAGCACCAATGCTCAGGGAGCTTATCGACCACATTGATGTGTACGAAAAGGAAGGCGGTAAGAAAAACTACACCCAGCGCATAGTAATCTATTACCGCTTTGTCGGCTATTTAGAGCTACTGTCATCAGAGGATGAAAACTACAAGGCAAACACCCGAAAGGGCGTAGATGTGGAGTATATTCCCATAGCAAAGTCTGCATAAAAAAATGTGAGCCGGCGCAATACCTGCTCACTACATACAAATCGGATGAAATTGAATAAAAGAATGAGTGTCCATAACTTAAATCCGTTATGAACACTCATACTGGTGCGAGTGACGGGACTTGAACCCGTACGTCAAAGACACACGCCCCTCAAACGTGCCTGTCTGCCTATTCCAGCACACTCGCGATTATTAAGAGCTTTTTTGCTCAACAGTCAATATTATATCACAGTCGGAGATAATTGTCAATAGAATTAGCAAGAAAAATTTTATAACTTTTATTCTTCCTCAAACAGTGCCTGCATAAGCTTTTTTATTTTTCTGCTACGGCGCTCAGTTTCCTCGGCGTTGAAAAAGCAACTTCCGTGTTCAAAATTCAGCACGTCGCCGTCCTTGATATTCTTCGGCAGGGATTTTACGTCGAGGCTTACGAAGTCGCCGTTTTCGCACTCGAGCACGGCTCTGCCGTTTTCAATTCTGTCTACGGTAAATCTTTTCATATTTATTCTCTTTCCATTGTCCTGAAGCCCGATTTAACGTCGAGATTTATTCCGTCGGAGGTGACGGCAATTGTCTGCAATTCGTCTGTGCGGTAGATTTCACAGCCCTTGTTTTCGAGCCTTTTTAGCGTTTTTGTACTCGGATGTCCGTAGTCGTTATCCTCTCCTACGGATATTACCGCGATTTTCGGATTAACCGCGTCGATAAAGCTCTGCGGAGACGACGTGTCGCTTCCGTGGTGGCCTACCTTAAGAACATCGGCTGACACATCTGCGGTTACGGTTTTTAGCTCGCCCGTCTCGGCGTCGCCGGTATATAGAAAGCTCGTTTCGCCGTACTCAATCTTGATGATTATTGAGGTGTTGTTGAGGTTCTTTACGTCGGTATCTACCGGCGCTATGATATTGACATACAGCGAATTCTCCTCGTCGTTTAGGATATTCACGCCTGCCTTGCCGTTTTTGACCTTCATCTTCTTTTTCTTGACAGCTTCGAGGAGCTTTTCATAGGTATATGTATTTGTACTCGCGTTCGGGAGATAAACCGAGCCGATGTCAAAATTCCTAACTATATACGCCATCGAGCCGATATGGTCGGAATGAGGGTGCGTGCCGACAAGGTAGTCGATTTTATCGCGACCGCAGTCCTCGATATACTTTATTATTGACGCGCCGTGGTAGTTCTCTCCCGAGTCAATCAGCATAGTCTCGCCGTTTGGAAGCTCGATGAAAATCGAATCCCCCTGCCCTACATCAAGGTAATGCGAGACAAGCGTTTTGCCGTTTGGGTAATACAGCCTCGGGATATCAAAGATAAATAAGCTGTCGCAGGATGACAGGGTGAAAATCGCCGCCAAGCACAACGCTACAGCGCAGATTAGTCTTTTAATTTTCAATCCTGTCATCCTCCTGTTCTTTTTAAGAAGCTTTACCTGTGTAAAGCTGATAATACTTGCCCTTTTGCTCAAGAAGCTGGTCGTGAGTACCGCGTTCAATAATTCTGCCCTGCTCCAATACGATAATGCAGTCAGAGTTCTTGACGGTGGACAGTCTGTGGGCGATTACGAACGTCGTCCTGCCCTTCATCAGCTTATCCATACTCTCCTGCACCATTTTTTCGGTACGTGTATCAATTGAGCTTGTCGCCTCGTCGAGAATGAGCGCAGGCGGATCTGCAACGGCGGCTCTTGCAATTGCGAGCATTTGCCGCTGACCTTGGCTGAGATTTCCGCCGTCAGCCTTGATAACCGTCTGATAACCGTTCGGAAGCTGGCGAATAAAGCTGTCGGCGTTAGCGAGCTTAGCCGCGCTGATAACTTCCTCATCGGTAGCGTCAAGCCTGCCGTAGCGGATATTCTCCATAATTGTATCGCTGAAAAGGTCGGTCTCCTGCAAGACTATGCCGAGCGAACGGCGCAGGTCAGCCTTCTTGATTTTGTTGATATTGATTCCGTCATAGCGGATTTTGCCGTCCTGAATATCGTAAAAGCGGTTAATCAGGTTGGTAATTGTGGTTTTACCGGCGCCGGTCGAGCCTACAAAGGCGATTTTTTGACCGGGCTTTGCGTAAATGCTGACGTTATGGAGCACAATTTTGTCGTCGGTATAACCGAAATCAACGTCATCCATAACGAGGTCGCCCTCGAGCGGCTTGTACTCGACCTCGCCTGTCGCCTGATGAACGTGCTTCCACGCCCAAAGACCTGTGCGAGTCTCGCTCTCGGTAAGCTTGCCATCCTTATTAACGGCGTTGACAAGGGTAACGTAGCCGTCGTCGGACTCGCTCGGCTCGTCGAGGAGTTCAAAAACTCTCTCCGCGCCTGCAAGTGCCATTACAATGCTGTTAATCTGCTGGCTAAGCTGGTTAATCGGCTGTGAAAAGCTCTTGTTAAAGGACAAAAAGCTGACTATTCTACCGAGGGTTATCCATGCTCCGCCCGAAACGAGGAACAGCACGCAGCCTGCGATTGCGCACAAAACATAGCTTACATTGCCGAGCTGCGCGTTGACAGGCATAAGGATATTAGCGAATTTATTGGCGTTGTAGGCGCTGTTAAAGAGCTGTTCATTGAGCTTGTTAAACTCCTCAACGCTCTTTTTCTCGTGATTAAATACCTTTACAACCTTCTGGCCGTTCATCATTTCCTCGATATAGCCGTTTTCCTTACCGAGGTCCTGCTGCTGAGCCAAGAAGTACTTACCGCTTGTTGAGGCGATTGTCTTTGTCGCGAGCATCATCACGCCGACCATACCGATTGTCAGCGCTGTTAGCGGAATGCTGAGCATTATCATACTGACGAGCACCGATACGATTGTGATTGC
>ONPH01000063.1 GCA_900319655.1 uncultured Eubacteriales bacterium | reverse complement strand
TATGACGAAGTAAAATAATAATTGAAAGGATTGATTATAATGATTAGTGACGCAGTAAGGAAGGGCACACAATGCGCCCCTCAGCGCTCCCTTTTGCACGCGCTGGGTATGACGGACGAGGAGCTGGGCAAGCCGCTTATCGGTATTGTAAGCTCTTATAACGAGATTGTACCCGGTCATATGAACATAGACAAAATCGTTAACGCCGTTAAGACAGGCGTTGCAATGGCAGGCGGCAACCCCGTTGTATTCCCTGCTATCGCCGTTTGCGACGGTATCGCCATGGGACATCAGGGTATGAAGTACTCGCTCGTTACCCGCGACCTTATCGCGGATTCTACCGAGTGTATGGCTCTTGCGCACGCCTTTGACGCGCTTGTTATGGTTCCCAACTGTGACAAGAACGTTCCCGGACTTCTTATGGCGGCGGCAAGGCTTAATATTCCCTGTATCTTTGTCAGCGGCGGCCCAATGCTTGCAGGCAGAGTGGGCGGTCAAAAGACCAGCCTGAGCAGTATGTTTGAGGCTGTAGGCTCTTACAACTCCGGCAAAATCACCTTTGACGAGCTTATGGAGTACGAAAACAAGGTTTGCCCGACCTGCGGCTCATGCTCGGGTATGTACACCGCAAACTCGATGAACTGCCTTACCGAGGTTCTCGGTATGGGACTTCGCGGCAACGGCACAATCCCTGCTGTTTATTCCGAGCGTATTCAGCTTGCTAAGCGCGCAGGTATGAAGATTATGGAGCTGCTTGAAAAGGATATCAAGCCGCGCGACATTATGACAGAGGACGCTTTCCGCAACGCACTTACAATGGATATGGCTCTCGGCTGCAGCACAAACTCAATGCTCCACCTCCCTGCCATCGCTCACGAGTGCGGAATCGACCTCAACCTTGACATCGCAAACGAAATCAGCGCGCATACACCCAACCTCTGCCACCTTGCTCCGGCAGGCAGAACATATATGGAGGACCTCAACGAGGCAGGCGGCATTTACGCCGTTATGAACGAGATCAACAAGCTCGGTCTGCTCAAAACCGACCTTATCACCTGCACCGGCAAGACCGTTGCGGAGAATATTGAGGGCGTTGTAAACCGCAATCCCGAGATTATCAGAACCGTTGACAATCCCTACAGCCCCACAGGCGGCATCGCCGTGCTCAGGGGCAACCTCGCTCCCGACAGCTGTGTTGTTAAGCGCTCGGCTGTCGCTCCCGAAATGCTCAGGCATTCGGGCCCTGCAAGGGTTTATGACTGTGAGGAGGACGCTATGGCGGCAATCAACGGCGGTCTTATCAACGAGGGCGATGTTGTTGTTATCCGTTACGAAGGCCCCAAGGGAGGTCCGGGTATGAGAGAAATGCTCAACCCCACCTCTGCGATTATGGGCAGCGGTCTCGGCAGCAGCGTTGCGCTGATTACCGACGGACGTTTCTCGGGCGCTACAAGAGGCGCTTCTATCGGCCACGTATCTCCCGAGGCGGCTGTAGGCGGCCCGATTGCGCTGATTGAGGAAGGCGACATCATCGAGATTGATATTCCTGCCAACACAATCAACGTTAAGCTCAGCGACGAGGAGCTTGCCGCGCGTAAGGCAAAATGGCAGCCCAGAGAGCCTAAGATTACCACAGGCTACCTCGCGCGTTATCAAAAGCTCGTTTCGTCAGGCGCACAGGGCGCGGTACTTTCTAAGTAAGTAAAACGCTTTAAGGTGATAATGCACAAAAACCAATGATAAAATTTGTGCATTATAAGCCGATAATTTCGCAAATAAAGCAAATTGCACAATTCACCCTTGTCCATATTGGGCAAAGGGTGAATTTTTTTATTTTGCGTTTAAATTGTTGTTAATTCTGTACAAATATGATATAATTATTAAGTGTTATTGCACACTTATGCTGAATATTTTTGAAATTAACAATATGGCTGCCCCCTTACTTTCGGGGAATGCCAAACGAAGGGAGTTTATTCTTTTGAAACAGTACGACGCAAAAAAAATTCTTAACATCGCGCTCGCAGGTCACAGCGGCTGCGGAAAAACCTCCGTTGCCGAGTCAATTCTGTATCTTGCGAAGGCGACCGACAGACTCGGAAAGGTTTCCGACGGCAACACAACGCTCGACTTTGACGCCGAGGAAGTAAAGCGCCACGCTTCTATTATGACTGCCGTTGCTCCTATAGAGTGGAAGAACACCAAAATCAACCTCATCGACACCCCCGGTCTGTTTGACTTTGCAGGCGGAGTTGCAGAGGGTATGCGCGCAGCCGACACGGCGTTAATCGTTGTATCGGGCAAGGACGGCGTAAATGTCGGCACCGAAAAGGCTGTTGAAGCCGCTACAAAAGCAGGTCTTACAAAGGTGTTCTTTGTTAACGGTCTTTGCGACGAGGACGCGCGTTTCTACCGCGTATTTGAAAGCCTGAAATCAACCTTCGGCGCGGCTGTATGCCCCGTTGTTGTTCCTTACATTGTTGACGGCAAGGCCAATGTTTACGTTAATCTGTTTGACTTTAAGGCATATGAATACGATGAAAAGGGCAACGTTAAGCAGACTGCCCTTCCCGATATGGGCGACAGACTTGAGGGCTTAAGAGAGGCTATCAAGGAAGCCGTTGCCGAAACAAGCGAGGAGCTGCTCGACAAGTTCATTATGGGCGAGGAATTCACCCCTGAGGAGATTATTCTCGGCGTTAGCCAGGGCGTTAAGGACGGCTCGATCTGCCCCGTGTTCTGCGGCGACGCTCACAACACCTTTGCTATCGACCAGCTTCTTAACAGCCTTACATGGCTTGCTCCTTCGGCGGCTGACAAGGGCGACGAAATCGGCGTTGACGTAAACGGCGAGCCCGTTGAAATTGCGGTTAACGAAAACGGCGCGCCTGCGGCTATCGTATTCAAGACCGTTGCAGACCCGTTTATCGGCAGACTTTCGTTTATCAAGGTTGTATCGGGCAAGATTTCTCCCGACACCCAGATTATCAATATGCGCACCGGCGCTCCCGAGCGTATCGCAAAGGTTCTCACCATGACCGGTAAAAAGCAGGCTGACTCAAGCTACATCGGCGCAGGCGACATCGGCGCAATTCCGAAGCTTTCTTCAACCAAGACCGGCGACACACTCTGCTCACCGCTCAGAAAGGTTGTTCTCGACGGAATTGATTATCCCGTATCTTCCTACACAATGGCGATTTACCCTGCAAAGAAGGGCGACGAGGACAAGGTTGCCCAGGCAGTTCAGAAGCTTTGCGACGAGGATCCGACAATCAAGTTTGAGCAGAACCACGAGACTCACGAAATGCTCGTTTCAGGTCTCGGAGAACAGCACCTTGACGTTGTTATCTCGCGCTTAAAGAGCAAGTACAACGTAACCGCTTCGCTCCAGAAGCCCAAGATTGCTTACCGCGAGACTATCCGCAAGAAGGTTTCCGCTCAGGGACGTTATAAAAAGCAGTCGGGCGGTCACGGACAGTTCGGTGACGTTTGGATTGAGTTTGAGCCGTACGATACCGATTCGCTCGAATTTGCAGAGCGCGTCGTAGGCGGCGCTGTTCCCAAGAACTTCTTCCCTGCTGTTGAGAAGGGTCTGCGCGACTCAATCAAGAAGGGTGTGCTCGCAGGTTATCCCACAGTCGGCATTAAGGCTACGCTTTACGACGGCTCATACCACCCTGTAGACTCTTCGGAAATGTCGTTTAAGACAGCCGCAAGCCTTGCTTACAAGAACGGTATTCCCAACGCTATGCCCACACTGCTCGAGCCTATCGGCAGCCTTAAGGCGTATGTGCCTGACAACAACATGGGCGACGTTATGGGCGAGGTTAACAAAAGACGCGGCCGCGTGCTCGGAATGGCTCCTGCTGAGAACGGCACTCAGGTTGTAGAGGCTGAGGTTCCGATGTCCGAGATGAGCGACTTTGCGACCTTTATCCGCCAGATCACTCAGGGACGCGGCTCATACGAGTTCACCTTTGCACGTTACGAGGATTGTCCCGCAAACGTTGCTCAGAAGGTAATTGAAAAAGCCAAGGCAGAGATGGAAGAGGATTAACAAATAATTAAATAAATATAAAAAACAGCGCGTCTGATTTATTGTCAGATGCGCTGTTATAATATAGTTTTGAGCAAGCTTAAATTATTTTACAAGATATTTCTGTATACATGTCGCGTCGAGGATATCGAGAGTACTGTCGTTGTTGACCTCTCCGCGTCGCTTCGCAGCCTTATCAAACTTGGTTTTTCCGACCACCGCTTTTTGTATCTCGATCGCGTCGTAAATATCAACCGACCAGTCAGCATTGACATCGCCCTTTGTGAGCTCTTTGATCATCCTGTGATTGACTCCGCCGCCACCGCCGACGGTGCTTCCGATTTTATACCGAAAATCGGTGGAAAAATAAGTTTGCACTCCGATCTCCTTGCTTACGTGAATTTCGACCTCGCCCTTGCTGTTCGGGACCGCGCAGGTAAACGCGCCGCCGCTCTCAAAACAAAGCGCGGAGGTGAACTGGTCGCCGTTACTAAGCGCAGCCTCCTCCTCAAAGGTATATTTGTGAGTACCGTAAGGCTCCATTACCGAGTCTGTATACGAACCGTCTGAATTAAAGTAGGAGGAATAATCCGACAGCTTTATTCTGATAACCTCGTAATTGCCCTTAACATTTTCGTATTCAAATCCGGTTCCTCCGCCGTAACCGCCTGACGAACCAAGTGAAACGCCGAGATACGGCTTATATTCTAACGTCGGGATGATCTGAACCTCCTGCGGGCTGTTGACGCAATCCTTGAAATTAACCTTTTTATTTCCCAGCGTATCGTTCGACAGGATTATAAACGAATTCGCCGTCTCGGAAACTCCGTAGGTATAGAATTTTAAGGTATCCGATCTGTTGATTTTTTCATTGGAAACCTTCGTGTAGGAAAGAGCGGACGCGGGCACCACGCTCAATACCGCAACGAGGCAGCACGCCGCAATTGAAATAATTTTTTTGCACATAAACAGAACTCCTTTTTAAATCATTTTTACGCAACGATTATACAGTATTAAACTCTAAACTCTATTTTATCTTCCCCTCAAAAAACTCGGGAACGTATTTTTTGATCTTCGGAAGCATTCCGATTCCGTCGGGGGTATGCGGCGGAAGCTGCCAGAAATCGTGAGCGCAGTAGGTGTTGCCCTCGATGATAGCAGGACCGTTGGGAGTTGTGGCAACGTCCCAGCCCACATAGCGGATTTGCGGAGTGATTGTCGCCGCCTTAAGCACCATCTGCACGGCCTCTTTGACGAACGGAATTGTGTAGCCCTGGAGCTTAACGTGCGTGTCGGGGTGTTCGGTGTAGATAATACCCTTAAGCGTATCGCCCGAATGTGCAGGGTACATAATCTTGCCGGTCTCGGGGTCAACAGGGGCGAACAGGCAGTTGTTGTCAATGATACTGCCGCCGAGTCCCATCTTCTGCACGATATAGAGCACGTGGGGCACGCCGTCCTTGTCGAGCACGGTAATAATTCTCATACTGTTAACCGCGTTGGGGTACAGCTTTGAGAGCGCTTCGTGCTGCTGAATATTGTCCTCGAGCGTGCAAAAGCCCTTGTCGGTAAGATATTTGTATAGCTCGTCGAAGCTCTTGTAATCGCTTGTTTTAATTCGCTCGCAGCCGTGACCGCACTCCAAATCCTGCATTTTGCAGAAGATGTACTCGCGGCTTGAACAAAACTTCTCAACCTCTTCCCTGCTTGCCTCTTGGAGCTGAACAAACTCACGGCCGATGTAGTCCTTGTAGAGCTTGTTGAACTCGTCCTTGTTTTCGAGGAAATGGGCGTAGTCGTAGTCGTTCATAAAGGTGTTGAACTTCTTGCTGATAAGGCGCGTTACGTAGGTTGCGCGCTGCTCCTTGCTCAGGTTATAAAAGGCGAAAATCTGGTAATCGTAGTAGCCTGCGCCGTACTTTTTAGCGCAGTAGAGCATATCGAAAAATGTGGCTATTCTGCTCTTTCCGGAGCGCTCGTGAACCGTCTTTACCGCCTCAAACATCTTGCCGAGGCTCGCATGAGCCAAAATCTTAAAAATATATCCCTTTGCCATATCCTATCTCCTCATTACTCCGTTAATATTCATAAATGCGCGGTACACGTTTTGATACCGAGCACACAATCTCGTCAACATTGCAGTCGAGCAAGTCCGCCATCCACAGCACGCTGAGCTTGTCGTCAATCAGGCTGACGGTGTCGCCGCGCTTAACCTCGGGAATGTCGGTTACATCAACCATAAACTGGTCCATACAAACCCTGCCGATAATCGGCGCTTCATAGCCGTTTATGCGAACCTTGCCTTTGTTCGAGAGCTTTCGGCTGTAGCCGTCGGCAAAGCCCACGGGAATGGTAGCGATTTTTGTATCGCGCGGACATACAAACGTTCCGCCGTAGCCAACCTCGGTGCCCTTGGGGACTTCCTTGACCATAACGACGTAGGTGTACCAGCTCATAACCTGCTCGAACTCCATCAGGTTCCAGTCCTCCTCGTCAATCGGGCAAAGACCGAAAAGCACGTCGCCTGCGCGAACCGCGTCAAGCTGGGTTTCAGGTCTTAACAAAATTGCAGGGCTGTTCGCAACGTGCTTGCAGGGGATTTTTATTCCCTCGTCCTCGAGCTTGTCAATAAAGCTGAGATACCGCTCAAACTGCGCCTTTGCGGACTGTCCGTCGCTTTCGTCGGCGCGTGAAAAGTGGGTAAACGCGCCTGTGATTTTTATATTCGAAAGGTTGTTAATGCGCTTGATTGTCCTCAGCGACTCCACGTTGTCGGCAAATCCGATTCGGCTCATACCCGTGTCAATCTTGATATGGACGGGCACGGTGTTGCCACTCCACTTTGCGAGGGTGTTCAGCTTGTCCGCCGTGTCCTCGGAAAAGATTGCAGGCGTGAGGTTGAACTTGATGATGTTTTCAAGCTGACCGTCGCAGGTGTCACCGAGCAAAAGGATAGGCTCGGTACATCCTGCTTCTCTGAGCGAAGCGCCTTCCTCCCACACCGCGACGGCGTAGCGTTCTATGCCGCACTTTTTGAGCGTGGGGTATATTCCCTTTTCTCCGTGGCCGTAGCCGTCGCCCTGTAGATCCGCCATGATCTCGATCCATGGCCGTAGCCGTCGCCCTTTAGAACCGCCATGATCCCGCCCTCTCTGCCGAGCCTTTTGCGAATTCCGAGCACGTTTTTTTCAAGCGCTCTTAGGCTGACTACCGCCTCTGTTCTCTGCGCGAGCTTTCTCATAGCTCCGCCTCCTTTGGGAGTATAAATCATTCTGATTAATTTTAACACAAATAAATGAGTATTACAATATTAATATCTACCGAATAAACGGCGGTAAACGCCGCTATTATGGCAATTATTCAAAAAAGTGCCGACAGTAGCTTTATGTGCAGCAAAACAGCCCGGGATAGCCCGGGCTGAAAATAATACCTGTTTTTCTGTTAAACGTATGTACCGCAGTACTCTATTCCCGTCGTGAATTCGCCTGCGTAGCGCTGAACCGCCGTTGCGTCGTAAACCGAAACCAAGCCGTCGCGGCTTGCGTCAGCCGCTGTGAACCGGTCGCCTGTCAGAGTAATGAGCTCGCTTGCGTGGCGCTGAATCAGGGTCGCGTCATAAACCGAGATAATGCCGTCACCGTTAACGTCACCGATAAGCACCTTGCTAACCGGAGCGGTTGAGGGCGCTTCGGTTGTGGGAGCTTCGGTGGGCTTAACAGGGTTCTGAGTGGTGTTATAAACAACCGCTACGCCCGTTGAGCCGACTGTACCGGTGATTTTGCCGTTTGAAACGGTGAAGGTTCCGCCGCCTACCTGATCCTTGTAGGTTCCGTCCTCCATCATCTTTGCGGTCAGCGAAACCGAGCCACCGCCTGCAGGACGTGAGATTACAACGCCTGTTGTGCCTCTCTCGTTATAAGCGCAGCCGTTTTCCGCGGATACCGACTCGCCCAGGCCGTCAAAGAAGTTCTTGAACTTGTTGACCTCGGTGACAGCCTTTGATTTCCAAGTTGTATCGGAGCTTGCGGCGCCCATTGTGGAGTTAGGTCTTGCGAAGAACAGCGAGGTCGCGTCTGCTCTGGAGCCGACAATCGCCCAGCCCTTGATAATCGAGGCATTGCTTACGTTCTTGGTCTCGTTGCCCATATATGTATCGTGCGACTCGCACCAAAGCACGCTCTTGTCGGCAGTTGCGTCCTTGTAGTAATGGTCGTCCGCCATTCT
>ONPH01000056.1 GCA_900319655.1 uncultured Eubacteriales bacterium | reverse complement strand
TGAAAGACTACTTTGATAAGAAAACCGGAACAGATATTTATAATCTGATTGGAGTTTAATATGCAAAATCAACTTCCCGTTTGGGAGAAACTCGCAAAACAAATCATTTGGAAACAAATCGGCAAATTGAACGGTAAAACGATCCTTGATTTCGGAAGCGGAGCAGGTATTACAGCCGATCATTTCGCCGCCGACAATCAAGTAACTGCGATTGAGCCTTCCGAGGATATGCTTGGGCAGCAGAACAATATTCTTAAAGTCAGCGACGGAAACAAGGTTTCACTTTGCTGAAAAATTTAAAATAATCTATACATATAATATTTTCACCGTAATTATGTAATCATCAGATTCATATTTCTGACAGGAAGTGAATAACAAATTACTGTCGGGTGCACCAATTGAAAGTCCCGTACGCAAATTGCGTACGGGACTTTTTAATTAATATATTTAGGCATAGAAATGTTTTATGCGCTGGTTGAGCAGACAGTTTGATAATATAAAACCTTATTAGTCCAAGTGTTTAAAACCAGTTTTATACAGATACAAGAAAACATCAAATCCGGTTTTTATTAAATACATTAAAGGCTATATAAGATTTTGTGAGGAAACAAGTTTGCGTAATATTTGCGTAATATAAATTTTCAATTGTATTTATTCTTAAATTTACTGATACTGAAATTTATATTGTCCCGGAGTACAGTTGTAGACCTTTTTGCAAAGCTCAATAAATGACTTAACACTTGTGAAACCATTGTCAAAAGCGGCATCGGTTACGGTTTTGTTTTCATCAACTATATCACGGAGTGCAGATTCAAGCCTTATATTTGCAAGATACTGCATAACGGATATTCTTGTAATGCTCTTAAAGCAACGAGAAAAATATGAGCTTGACAAGCCGATTTTATTTGCTATATCGTTCAGCGTTAAATTCTCAAGATAATTCTGTCCCATATACTCAATTGCAGTCTTAACATACTCAAGCTCTTTGTCACTCGCGGAACTTGTATTCTTAGTGTTTTCGCAAACACATTCCGACATAAGTACAAAATATATATCGTGCAGCAACGAATTAATCTTCATCTCGTACCCAACAGGTTTTTCTTCAAAATACAAAGCAACCTGATTCAGCAAATCCGTAATTTTATGTATTGCCGAGTCGGACTCACTGATACTGAATTCAAGCTGTTCAAGGTTTGGATAATATTTGAGCAATTTATCGTATGACAGCAACACAACCAGATATTTTATATTCTCATCAGGCAGTGAAGTAAAGGTTTTATGAAAGCAGTCGTGATTGACAAAATAAATATCGTTGCTTTTAAGCTCGGTAACTTTTCCGTCATCAAGAATATTCAGCGAACCGTCAATTATGTATAATAACTCCATAGCCTTGTGCCAATGAAGCCTTGTGTTGCATCTTCTGCCGGGTTTGTTTTGCAGATATATTTTAGCGGGATATTTGTCGCTGAATTTTACTATTTCATATTTATACTCCATCATCTGCACCCCCAATTAATTTACATTTATATTCTAACATATTTACATGCAAAAAAACTACAAAAAACAGAAAAAAACTCCGATGACGAATTCGTCATCGGAGTTTTTTGGGTGAGAAATATTATTTATTAAGCGAAGGAATTATCTCTGCAAGATACTGCTGGATACGGGTAACGTCTATAACTGTCGGCTCACCGTCGCTTACAACTGCGGCAGCTTCAAGCTGGCGTTTGCTTAACGAAACGTCCTGACCTGCAAGGTACTTTTGGAGCACAATTGCATCGTTTATTCTTACGTCACCGTCGCCGTTTACGTCACCGTAAAGAACAGGCTTCATATCGTTGATTGCCTCGTCGAGTACAACAGCAGCGTCATATGCCTTGGCAAGTTCGCCGTTTTCGGCTGTTTCAGCCTGAACAAGCTTTGCTGTTTCAAGAGCAGCTTTAAGATTTTCAAGCTTAACGCCCGAATATTCTCCGCTTGCAATCATACTTTCAGCCTTACTGATTGACTCGTCAAGCTTTGCTCTGTCGCTCTTGTTAATCGTGTAGCTGTCGTACATTTCATTTGTGTCTGTTCGATAGGTTTCGATTGTGAACGACTCGGAGGTTACCTTTACAAGTGAATATGACTGAACCATATTTACTGCAAATGACTTTGCAATGTGGTTGTTGTAGCCCGGTTTGTTATTCTCATAGTTCTTGCTGGCTGCTGTGCTTAGTTCAAAGTAAACAGTACCGTCTGGATTCTGAACAGTTACGTCTGAAGCATTATAATCAACACCGTCAGCCTTTACTGTGGAATTGTTCTCCATCTGATAGGAACGTGTGTAGTTATGACCGTGACCTGTTAAAACAACGTCAATATCATAATCGTCGATTATCGGATAAAGCTGTTCACGGCACTTGCTTACCTCTGCGTCGCTGTAGTGGTCGGGATAACCGTAAATATCCTGATGGAAGTCAATTACTCTCCACTTTGCATAAGGATTGGATGCAATTGCTTCTTCAATGCATTTTCTGTGTTCAACAGCTATTGCATTGTTGCTCTTGGTTGACTTTAAAACGGCGTTTGAGTTAAGAGAAATTACAAGCAAATCGCCGTATGAATAGTAGTAGTCACCGCCTGCATTTGTTTCGCCGTATTTTGTCTGATTGGGGTTGTTGAAGTGCCATGTAAGGTTGGGAACGTCGCAGTCGTGGTTGCCTGCAAGCGTTGAAATCGGCATACTTCTGAGAAGCTCGGGATACATAAAGCCTGCGTACTGGTCCTCTTCCTTGTTTCCGTCAACCTGATCGCCCATTGACATTATAAAGCTTGCGTCAGGCATTTTTTCGATTGCAAGGCTGAGTGTATTTTCCCATCTTTCTGTGTCCTGCTCGGAGCCGCCGTTGCCTACGCCTATCTGAACGTCACCCACTGCGATAAAGCCAAAGCCGTTTTCACTGCTCTGAGTATTATAGGAATAGGTTTCACTCCAAGCGCCGTCACCTGTTTTATATCTGTACTTATAAGAAGTATTCGGTTCAAGTCCTGTTGCAGTTACCTTGTTTGAGAAGTACTGCGTACCTGTTTCAGCATTTCTGTATGCTGTTGAAATTGTACCGGTGAATAAGCCTGCATCGGCAAATTCTTCTTCATCCTTTACTATCTGAACGACAGGCACGGAGTCTTCTGTTGAATACCAAGCAAAATTAAGCTGTGATTCATCAGCGCCGGGAGCAAGCATTACTTTTGAAAAATCAGTTCTTATCGTGCTCCAGTTTTCCAACGCAAACGCAGAAGGAATGGAAGAAAACATTACGGTAGCCGAAAATGCAAGAGTAAGCGCACCTGAAACTATCTTTTTAAATTTGGTCATTTTACTCCTCCTCTCTTTATGCTGCAAAGTATTTTTCATATGTTCCGGTTTTTGACTCTGTTTCAAGCTCAGCACTGTACTTCTGAATTAATGTAGAGTCAACAACATTTATTTCACCGTCGCCGTTTACATCAGCCGCAAAAGTCTGAACATCATCAATAGTCAATACCGAAACAGCAACTTTCTGAATTAATGTTACGTCTGTAACGTTTACTACGCCGTCCATATTTACATCACCGATAAGAACGTCAAGACCTGTCGTATATTTTTCAAGAATGTCATAATATGCGTCGTATCTTATACCTCCGTTCTTCTCATAGGCGCTGTCGGGGTCGATAATCAGAATCTTGCCACGTTCAAATTTGCTGATGCTTGATGTCTGCTCGCCGCCGTCACTGCCGGGCTTACCGTTGCTGAAGTTAAAGCCTGTTGCGTCCTCGGGGAAGGTTACATAGTAAATGTCGTCTGTTCCGGCAAGCTTTCTGGGCTTGATTCCGGGGAACGGCAGACATTCGCTTGTTGTGCTGCCCCACCAGTATGCATAAACCTCATCCCAGTTCATAACATTCTTGAAGTAGATTGTGTTGGGAACGTATTTCTCGGATACGCCTCTGAAACGTAAGCCGCCGTTCTTTTCGTAGTAATCGTCGGGGTCGGGTATAAACACATTACCTAAGATGAGCTTTTCGCCGGTAATGCTGTCGGTCTGCTGACCACCCTCGTTTCCTGCCTTGCCGCTGTTGAAGTTAAGACCTGTTGCGTCCTCGGGAAGCTGAACGGAATAGAGGTTGGTTGTACCCTCAACCTTTGTTGCGGGTATTCCGGGGAATGCAGGACAAGCAACTGTACCGCCCCACCAATAAGCATATACTGTTTCCCATTCAACGGTGTTTCTGAAATAGAAGATATTGGGAACGTATTTTTCGGATACGCCTCTGAAACGCAAACCGCCGTTCTTTTCGTAGTAATCTTCGGGGTCAGGAATAAAGATATTTCCGATTGTAAGCTTATCGCCTGTAATGCTGTCAGTCTGCTGACCGCCTTCGTTTCCTGCCTTACCGTTGTTGAAGTTAAGACCTGTTGCGTCCTCGGGAAGTTCTACGCAGTAGTAGCCTTCTCTGCCTGCAACGGGTGTTGCCTTGATTCCGGGGAACGCAGGGCAAGCCTCGGCACTTCCCCACCAGTAAGCGTAAACTTCGTCCCAGCCTGTGGTGTTCTTGAAGTAGAAGTAGTTACCGTCGCCCTGTGTTTCAACAAGTGCGTCGATTGCCTGTGTTAAAAGCTCAACCTGAGCGTCAACAACGTCCTGTGTTGAAGTTACCGACTCGTAAACAGCCTGTGCATTTTTAGCCGCTGTTACAGCGTTCTGATATGTAACTGCTGTAAATTTGCTTTCGTCAAGACCGTTTATATAATCAAGCTTTTCCTTTAAAACAGACTTGTCAACACCGACTGTAATCTTGCCTGCAACGAGGTTTGATGACGGGAACGACACTTCTGTATTTTCATCTGCGAACATATCGGCAACCTTAACAGATACCTTAATCTGCTTTGTTTCTGTTGCCGTAACCTTGAACGGAACTGAAACAAGCAAGGATTCTTCTGTATAATCAACAGCGTCTGCACCTGAGCATACCAAGGTAAGCTCGCCGTTTGATTTTACATTTGTAATAACGTCGCCGAGTGTTGAAGAAATAACTGTGCTTTCATTTACGGGAGCAATTACGTTTTTGTCAAAAGCAAGATTTATAACGTAACCGCTTACCTGCGGAACATTCTGAAGATTTACGTTGAGTGCAAATTCTTCGCCGAGTGCAGGAGCGCAGTTTTCGACCGAAATAATCGGCATACCTTCTACAGGCTCGTCTGACAGCGCTCTGTCAAGAGTAACGTATTCACCCGAATTTGCGCTTTCACCCTCAACAAGAGGATTTATTACATATACCTCTGAAACGCCCTCAACAATATCCTGAGTTGCAAGGTTTACTGTCTGTTCACTTGCTGACTCGCCTTCCTTGCCGCCGTTGTTGAATTTGTAGTTAGTTGATTTTGACGGGATTTCGCAGTAGTAAACGTCCTCGGAATCTGCGTAACGCTTCATCTTAACGCCCGGCCATACGGAGGTTGACTCGCCGCCCCAGTAGTGAACATATACGTCGTCCCAGCCTGCGCTGTTCTTTGCATAAACCGTGCGTGAATTGTTCTTGTTAAAGGTGTATTCATACGAATATGATTCTTCGCCCTTAACAGCAGTAAGAGTGATATTTGTTGATGATAACGGAGCAGTGTCGCCGCCGATTGTAACAGCCTGTCCGTTTTCAAATGCAACAGCCTCACCGCCGTCAACGGTGTAATAAGCGTTGTCGCAGTTATAGCAATAGAGGTTGATTGTAACCTCGCCTACAAACTGGAAAACACCTGTGCTGATTGCAACTCTCGGCTCGTCTGTATTGTACGGCTCCCAATGACCTGTTGCAGTTTTTGTACCTGCACCGTTATCAATCAGGAAAATCATATCGCCACCCGGAATTGCAAGGTCAACTGTCTGCCAGTCTCTCTGCTGACCTGTGTTAAAGTTAATTAACGTCTGGTCACCCGGAATTGTATATGACCATATGTCGTTTGCCTCGTCAACGAGAGTCATATGCTCGCCTACCCACGGAACGTGCTGACCGTCGGTGCCGCCTGCAACATATGCTGCAGGGAGAATTTCCTCGCCTGTGTTTGCGTCTACTCTGCCCTTCCATTCGTCGGGAAGTTTAAAGTAAACCGTTTTGCCTTTTGATGAGCTTGCAGCATTTACCGAAAGAACTCCGCATTGGAGAATCACAAGCAAAAGTGCAAGAATAAAGCTTATTGACTTTATAGATTTGTGTTTCATAGATTAATCCCTCCTGTTAGTTTTGCTAAAAGGCTTAATTTAATTATAGCGCTGAGCAATAGAAATTAATATCCGTTTCTTACCCATTGCATAGTCATAAAATGACATTTTGTATAAAGGCAACCTCTAAAAATCCAGTTTCTTTTTCTTAATATCATTCTTAATTCCAAATCAGAAAAAACATATAGAAATATAACCTTTTATATCATTATCAATATTGTTTTTACCTGATTTTTGCCCATTTTGGGCGCAGTTATCCTATGCAAGGCTTTTACGACTGATGATGGAATACCTGCAAATGTTATAAATCAGGTTTGTTAATCCAATGTTGAACTTCGCGCGCTTTATTCCGATGGTGCGCAAAGTGATACCGTGCATTGAGCCTGTCATAAATCCAAAAACATGTTCAATGCGGCATCTGATTTTTGATTTTCTTCTGTTGTTTTGCTTTTGCTCCTCTGTCAGCGGATGGTTTCTGTAGCCCTTCTCACAAATCTGCGCTTCAACATGTTCAGGAAGCTCTTGACCCACATATGCGCTGTCGGCATACGCAACCTTGTCTTTTTCGGTAAAGAAGTTCGAAAACCTTTGGCTGTCATGAACGGATGCATCTGTTACTGCGTAATTTGTTATGATCTTTGAATCAACATCGACCTTTGCATGGTTCTTGTAGCCGTAGTGGGTTTCGTTGTTTTTCTTCGTCCATCGAGCATCCGTGTCCTTCTGTGCCAGTTTATGCTTTGCTTTTGGGGTGTTTTCCTTCCATTCTTCCGGTATATCACCGGACTTGATCGTTTTGTTTTCTTCGCGTGTATTTCTCTGTTTAGGCGCGTCCACGAATGTCGCATCAACGATCGTTCCGGTACGTGTGATAATCCCATTTTCTTCTAATTCTTTGCAATAGTCGATAAACAACTGGTCTATGACACCCGATCTGGTCAGATTCTCACGGAACAACCATATTGTCTTTGCATCCGGCACTCTGTCACCAAGCGACAGTCCAAGAAAACGCATAAAACTCATACGGTCATTGATCTGGTATTCCGTTTGATCGTCAGATAAATTAAACAGCCGTTGAAGAACGAGAACCTTAAACATCATCACTACATCATAGGGACGTCTGCCCGCGTTGCTCTTTCGCTCTCTTTGGAACGCTTTTTCAAGCGCAGGACGGAAGTTCTCCCAATTTACTACGCAAATAGATTCAACTGCATCCAAATCACCAACCTTATTTGTTGGTTCTATTATACCATATTTCTTTGCTTTTGGGGAGATATTTTTAGAGGTGACCTTATCTTAATCGTTGAGTTTTGTCCCTCAGAGGGCGCATAAATAGTGCTTTTTGAAGCCGAAAAGCGTGACACTTTTTCGATTCAGATTAGAATATATATAATCACAAATAATTTATCGCTTTAAAGTGTTGATTTTGCGGTGCTTTTCTGCTATAATGATTGCAGTACTGTTGATACTGTTTTGATACTGTTATAGTTTGAAGCCAAAAATAATAGGCAGAATAGCGGTAATAATGGTATCAAAAGAAGCGAACACTAAACTATTATGCTTAGTGTTAAAATGAATTAAGCGAGTGGGAATAAATTTCTAATATAGAATTATAATCAACGCCGCCAAGTGGGATCATCTCCTGTTTGGCGGCTCTGTTTTTTTTACCAATAACCACTTATCTTCAAAAATCGACCACTTATTGAAAAACGGTGGATTCGATTCCTTACGTGTGATATACTTTAGTCAGAAAAGGAGGAAACCACAATGCAGGTAGAAATCAAAATTGACGACAACTGTATTGAGCCGAAGGTGATTATCATTACCGATAAGGTAACAGATGAAATCAACGACATACTCAATATGCTTTCATCAAAAACACCTGAGGTGATTACGGGCTTTTATAACGATTTAGCGGAAATCTTATCGCCTGATGATATTATCAGAATTTACGCAGAGGACGGTAAGATTTTTGCTTCGGTCAACAGCAAAGAATACATACTTAGACAAAGATTATATGAGCTTGAGGAACAGCTCAATAAGTATAGCTTTGTGCGCATTTCCAACTCGGAGATTATCAATCTGAAAAAGGTACGCAACTTTGATTTGAGCTTATCGGGTACGATTTGCGTTACGCTGTCCGACGGAACGGCAACATATGTTTCA
>ONPH01000011.1 GCA_900319655.1 uncultured Eubacteriales bacterium | reverse complement strand
AAGAATACGTTTACATTCCGCTCGGCGGTAACCGCAAGGGCGTGCCGAGACAAATTGTCAACCTCCTGATTGTCTGGGGACTGACAGGTCTGTGGCACGGCGCTTCGTACAACTTCATATTCTGGGGCTTGTACTACGGCATTTTGCTGATAATCGAAAAATTCCTGCTAAAGCGCTTTTTGGACAAGCTTCCGTCCTTTGTACAGCACCTCTACACCATAATAATCGTGCTTATCGGCTGGGGATTGTTCTACTTCACCGACGTTAACCAGCTCTTTTCCTTTATGGGCGATTTGTTCAACGTCTCGAACGGCGCGTTCAGCGAGAGCTCATTAAACCTCACGCTCAGTTACCTTCCGCTCCTCGTCGCGGCAGGAATTGCCAGCACTCCGCTCGCAGCGAGGCTCTACGCCAAGGTTGCGAATAAAAAGTATATCTGGATTGCGGAGACGCTCTTTGTAGCGGTAGTCCTCGTAATCAGCACGGCAAGCCTTGTAGACCAGAGCTACAATCCCTTCCTTTATTTTAGATTTTAAATAGAGTTAAGAGTTTAATTATGAAAAGTATGTTTTAATAATAAACTTGTATCAATAAACTCTAACAGTGGTGAAAAAATGGATACATCAACTAAAATATATAAAAATCCGATGGATTCGTCGGAAAAGCTTTACCTCGATTCCGAGCCTAAGCCGAACCTTAAAAGCGGAAAGCTCCGCTTTGCTCCGGCGGTGCTCTTTGTCGCTTTCATTTTCGGACTTGCGATTTGGTTTGTGGTGAACCCCAAGGCGGACTACAGCTCCTCGGAAAAACGATACCTTCAGCAGTTCCCCGAAACCAGCGTCGATACCGTCCTCAGCGGAGAGTTCAGTGAAAAATTCGAGACCTACTTTGCCGACCATTTTCCGCAGAGAAATATGTGGGTAGGTCTGAATTCTTACTACAACCTCGGAATTGGACTCAACGGCAGGAACGGCGTTTACAACAGCGCCGACGGCTACCTGATTAACGTCCCTGTCGATAAGGAAAACTATGTCAGAAAGAACATCCGCGTCCTTGCAGAGTTCAAGGAGAAAATCGGAGATGTGCCGATGACGGTTATGCTCGCTCCGTCAACCGGCTACATCGCGACCGACAAGCTTCCGCTCATTCACGATAGCTACAACGACGATACCTATTTTGCCGAAACCGCGAAAACCCTCGGTGAAAGCGGCGTAAACTTCGTCGATTTGCGCGAGACATTTAAGCAGAAGTATGCCGAGGGCGTACAGCTCTACTACCGCACCGACCACCACTGGACGACCGACGGCGCTTATGAGGGCTATGTAAAGCTCTGCGAAAAGCTCGGCGTTCAGCCTGCGGACAAGGACAGCTTCGCAAAGACTGCCTACGGCGGATTTTACGGCACAACCTACTCCACAAGCGGTTACTGGCTGACAAAGCCCGACAGCATTACAGTGTACGACAATCAGGAAAACACGGACAAAAACATAACTGTGAAGATTTCCGAGGACGGCAAGGACAACCACTACGGCTCGATGTTTTTCTACAACCACATCGACGAGGACGACAAGTATCCTGTTTTCCTCGACGGCAACCACGCCCTGACGGAAATTCAGAACAAAAACGCGAAGAACGGCACAATCGTCGTAATCAAGGACAGCTTCAGCCACAGCTTGGCGCCGTTTTTGGCGGAGAATTACAGCAAGGTAGTGCTGGTCGATTTGCGTTACTACAAGCAGAGCGTGTCGGATTTGATTAAAAAAGAAAATCCCGAACAGGTCGTTGCCCTGTACGGAATTGACAATCTCGCAACCGATACGGATATTGTTTGGCTGCAATAATGAGAGTTTAGAGTTAAGAGTTTAGAGTTAAGAGTTTAATAAAATAAGCGGATACGTTTGTTTAAAAATTTAAAGCCTCCCCCGTCGCGTAAGCTACGGGAAATTCCCCTGTTAGGGGAAATGGGCGAAGCCCAAAAGGTGATTCCCCTCGTAGGGGAAATGGGCGAAGCCCAAAAGGGTTGCCGACGTGCTAAGGTTGCCGTTTTCGCCAGAAAAAGGTGCCGCCTTAAGGCGGCGGAGGGGGCAGACACTTCCATTACCACAAACCTATCCTTTACACCGTAGGGGCGGACCCGTGTGTCCGCCCGTGATCAGATGCTTCCATTACCGCCAACCTATCCGTTACAGTCGCAGGGACGGATAAATTTAAAGTGATGGGGGAGGCTTTAAATCACAAAACCCTATACCTATACAAGTCTTCTCCCTATAATCTCCACCGCGTTACGCTCGCAGATTGGCTCGGCAAATTCCTTAACCCTCGCCGCGGAAAATTTTCCGCTCTGCCACTGCCCGAACTCCGACAACAGCAGCTTGAGCTTTTTCGGAACGGACGGATAATCGAATATCAAAAAGTAAGCTCCGTCTTTTTTGTAGGCGGAGTTTTTTCCGCACCTAATGTTTAACCTGTAAAGGTGCTCCACGGCGCTCAAAAACGCAGAGCTGTCCTCGATTTTACAGCACAGCCCCGAGCCTGCCCTTTTAACCCTGTAGCGCTTTCGCGAATCGACGGTCACGAGCAGATAACAGCTCTTTTCAAGCGGCAGAGCCTCAATGTTTACGCGCTTTCCGCCTGTCTCAATCCCTGAGCTTCTGCACGCCCTTCGAGTAAGCCCGATTACACGCGAGCGCGACGCTCCGTCGTCAAAATCAATCCCGTTAATATCCTCAATATCCTGCTCGCACAGCACAATCAGCACGCGGTTATTACTAAGCTTGTTAACAGTCAAAGCGTTCCCCTCCGAAAATAATATATCCAATTCCATAGTATGCCGAAAAATACATTTTCGCAAGTGATTTTTATTGGGAATTATATTGCCAAAAACAGTTAAAAATGATATAGTAAGTTTAGAGTTGAGAGTTAAGAGTTTAGAGTTTAATGAATTAATATAAAGCTTTAATTTTCATAATCAAAACTATATTAATTCAGTCGGGAATAAAACATTTCGGAAAATAAAACTTCTATACCCGACCGAAATTAAACTCTAAACACTAAACTCTAAAATCTATTTGAAAGGGTGATTTTATGCCTAACTGGCTTAACGACGCAGTATTTTATGAAATTTATCCCCAGAGCTTTTACGACAGCAACGGCGACGGTATCGGTGATTTGCAGGGTATTATTCAAAAGCTCGACTATGTAAAGAACCTCGGCTGTAACGCGATTTGGCTCAATCCTGTCTACGATTCTCCGTTTATGGACGCAGGCTACGACGTCCGCGATTACAAGCGCGTAGCTCCGCGCTACGGCACAAACGAGGATTTGGTTGAGCTCTTCGAGCAGGCTCACGCGCGTGGAATCAAAATTTTGCTCGACCTCGTGCCCGGTCATACGTCCGACACCAACGAGTGGTTTTTGCAGGCGAAAAAGGCTGAGAAAAACGAGTATTCAAACCGCTACATTTTCACAAACAACGTCTGGGACGCTCCGCCCGAATACCGTATGATGTGCGGAATTTGCGAGCGCAACGGCAACTATATGGTCAATTATTTCAGCTCACAGCCTGCGCTCAACTACGGCTTTAACCACATAACCCATCCCGAATGGCAGCTGCCGTATGACCATCCCGACTGCCTTAAAACCGCCGAGGCGATTAAGGACATTATGCGCTTTTGGCTCGATAAGGGAGCCGACGGCTTCCGCGTAGATATGGCGGATTCGCTGGTTAAAAATGACGACGAAAAAACCGCCACAGCCAAAATCTGGCGCGGCGTAAGAGAAATGCTCGATAAAGAGTACCCCGAGGCGGCTATGGTGGCCGAGTGGTGCTGGCCTCAGCGCGCGATAAACGACGGCGGCTTTCATATGGACTTTTACCTCGACCACGTCGGCAACGGCTACTGCAGGCTGTTCCGCGCCGGCAACTGGGGGGATGAAGCGGTGTTCAACAAAAACGGCAGGGGCAACCTCAAGGCGTTTTTGGACGAGTACCTTCCGCGCTATAACCAGACAAAGGACAACGGCTACATCAGCTTTATGACGAACAACCACGATATGCCGCGCGTCACCGCTTACCTTGACAAGCAGGCAATCAAGCTGGTTAATGCCTTTATATTCACAATGCCCGGCGTGCCGTTTTTGTACTACGGCGACGAGCTGGGAATGAGGTATCAGGCGGATTTGGTCAGCAAAGAGGGCGGCTTCTCGCGCACGGGCTCGCGTACTCCGATGCAGTGGAACAGCGGCAAAAACCTCGGCTTTTCCATTAGCGACGAGCCGTATTTGCCTGTTGATAAAGCCGCGGACGCGCCTACGGTCGAAAACCAAAAGGACGACCCCGACAGCATTTACAAGGTCGTCACGGATATGATAGCCCTTCGCCATAAGTACGAGGATTTGCGCGGCAACGGTGAGCTCGAGTTTATGTACGAGGAGGGCAAAATCCCCTTTGCCTACCGCCGCGGCAAACTGGTTATGTACTTCAATCCGCTCGGCGTAGACTTCGAAATCGACACGCGCTACGACGGTGACGTAATCTATAAGCTCGGCAACGCCGAAATCAAGGACGGCAGAATTAAAATGCAGCCGCAGAGCTTTTTGATGATAGAAACAGCGTAGATTAGAGTTAAGAGATTAGAGTTAAGAGTTAAATTATTTTAACGGATAAGTTTGTATAAAAATTTAAGCCTTCCCTAAAGCTAAAGCACCGGGGAAGGCTTTAAAAATTAAACTCTAAACATTAAACTCTAAACTCTACAAAAAAGCCCTCATCTCTTTAATATGCTCCTCCTCGGTGTCGAGCATTTTTTTGGCGAGAAGCGTAACGTTTCGGTCGCCCCTGTCGTAATCGCGCAGGTGCTGAACCATCTTGTTAACGCCCATTGTGTTGCCTTTAATCATCATTTCGGCGGCGTGCGAGGGGGACGAGTCGCGCTTCAAATCCCTCTGAGCCGCAATTTTCGTCATAGTTTTTGTCATCGGGCTGATGTGCTTTGCCTCAGCGCCGCGGCTTTTAAGCATGGTATTCGCGACATGATATATTTTTCCGTACCGCACAAGCTGGTCGCAGAGTACGCTGTCAACCGCAAGACTGTTTTTAACGCCCTTGCGGACATTTTTTATGCCCTGACAGCCCATCTCCGCGTTTTGAAGAATGTAATTGAGCATTTCTACATCATTAATCATAAAATCACCTCTGAATATAGCTTTGGCAAAATTTCCGCCGTTATTCAGTTGAAATCAAATGATTAAGTGTGATATAATCTTTTTAAATAAATCCAAACATTAAAAGTCTCCCCCGTAACAAGTGACGGGGGAGGCTGAAAAGGTTTTATTAAATTGTTAATTAAACAATAATCTCGCCGTCAACAGTGCCTGCAAGACCTGCGGCGTTGCTCTCGTCGGTATCAACGTGCATAGCCGGAGCGTATTTGGGGCTAACTCTCACAACAACGTCTCCGAAAACAGTCTCTCTGCCTGTGCCTACGCCGACCTTTGTCGAAACAATCTGCTTGTCCTTAAGACCGAATTCCTCGGCAGTCGCAGGATCAAGGTGAATGTGTCTTTTAGCGGCGATAACGCCCTGTGTAATCTCAACCTCGCCCTTAGGGCCAACGAGCTTACAGCCGGGAGTACCGTCGAGCACACCTGACTCCCTAACAGGAGCGGTAATGCCGAGCTTTCTCGCGTCGGTGAGAGAAATTTCAACCTGATCGTCAGGTCTTTCGGGACCGAGGATTGACATTGTCATCTCGCCTCTCGGGCCGACAACGGTAACCTTCTCAAAGCAGGCAAACTGTCCGGGCTGAGAAAGATCCTTTTTGTTAGTGAGCTGATAACCCTCGCCAAAGAGAGTGTCGAGTGTTGCTCTGCAAACGTGAACGTGATGCGCAGAGGTTTCTACCATAACTTTCATAAAAAATACCACCATTCATTATTTTTGCCGTAACGGCTTATCATATCTATTTTACTACTATTTAAGACAGATTTCAACTGTTATTTTTGTTAAGGAGCGTTAATTATGTATAAAACTTGGGAAGAACTTAAATCAGCCTGCCTCGGCTGTGAAAAATGCGAGCTCTGCAGGACGAGAACAAACGTTGTTGTCGGCGTGGGTAACCCCGAGGCGGAGGTAATGTTCATCGGAGAAGGCCCCGGAGAGAACGAGGATTTGCAGGGTGAGCCGTTTGTCGGCAGGGGAGGAAAGCTCCTCGACAAAATGCTGACAGCCGTTGACCTCGACCGCAAAAAGAACATCTACATCGCGAATATCGTAAAATGCCGTCCGCCCAAAAACCGCGACCCAAAGCCCGAGGAACAGGAGCAGTGCATTGAATGGCTGCGCGATCAGGTGCGCCTTATCAGACCGAAGATTATCGTCTGTCTCGGCAGAATCGCCGCCGGAAGGATAATTAAGTCCGACATCAAAATCACAAAGGAGCACGGCGTGTGGTTTGAAAAGAACGGAATTTTGATGATGGCTATGCTCCACCCCGCGGCAATCCTGCGCGATCCGCGCCGCAAGCCCGACGCGTTCGACGATTTCCTAAAGCTCCGCGACAAAATCAACGAGGTCTGCGAGCACACGTATGATTAGAGTTTAGAGTTAAGAGTTGAGAGTTTAATTAGCGGAAACTTTTGTCGATAATCGTAGGGGCGGACCTATGTGTCCGCCCAAAAAGCCTCCCCCAACGCGAAAGCTTTGGGGGAGGTGTCATTTTGATTGCAAAATGACGGAGGGGGCAGATGCTTCCAAAACGCCCCATTATGAATTGCAACGCAAAACTCGCGCTGAAACACACGCAGCCCCCTCAGTCACCGTCAACAAGTTGCCGGTGCCAGCTCCCCCGAAAACAAGTGTCGGGGGAGCCTTTAAACTACATACAAACGTTTTCCGCTTAATATATTAAACTCTCAACTCTCAACTCTAAACTCTGCTTCAAACTCTCAACTTAACTCTTGTATTCTTCCCTCATTTGTGCTATAATACTTTAGAATGGGTAAAATATCTTTGAAAGGATAGTTTTTGATGATAAAAGCTAACATTTACCGCACCGTAAGCTGCGGAGAATTAAGAGAAGAAAACATCGGCCAGCAGGTTAAGGTAGCCGGCTGGGTAGAGAATATCCGTGACCACGGCGGCGTTATGTTCCTCGACATCCGCGACGAGTACGGAGTTCTGCAGGTTGTCGTTCACGACGACGAGCTTCTTAAAAATATCAACAAGGAGTGCACCGTTACGCTCAGCGGCGAGGTCGTAAAGCGTGACGAGGACACCATCAATAAAAAAATCGCCACCGGCTTTGTAGAGGTTCACACTGACGACATCAAGGTGCTCGGCAAGTGCAAAAACGCGCTTCCGTTCGAGGTAGCCACCTCAACAAACACCTCTGAGGACGTAAGGCTTAAGTACCGCTACCTCGATTTGCGCAACCCCAAGGTTCACAATAACATTTTGCTGCGCTCAAAGGTAATCTCCTTTTTGCGCTCAAAGATGGAGAGCATGGGCTTTACCGAGATCAACACCCCGATTCTCTCGACCTCATCACCCGAGGGAGCTCGCGACTACCTGATTCCGAGCCGTAAGCACAAGGGCAAGTTCTACGCTCTGCCGCAGGCTCCGCAGATTTTCAAGCAGCTCTTGATGGTATCAGGCTTTGACAAATACTTCCAGATTGCGCCCTGTTTCCGTGACGAGGACGCGCGTGCCGACCGTTCGCCCGGCGAGTTCTACCAGCTCGACTTCGAAATGGCTTTCGCCACTCAGGAGGACGTGTTTGACGTTGCCGAGGAGGTTTTGTATGAGACCTTCTCAAAGTTTACAGATAAAGAGGTCAGCAAGCCGCCGTTTGCGCGTATTCCCTTTGCCGAGTCAATGGTTAAGTACGGCACGGATAAGCCCGACCTCAGAAATCCGCTCATCATCAAGGAAATCAGCGATATGTTCGTCGAGACCGACTTTGCTCCCTTCCGCAAAAAGTGCGTTCGTTCAATCAACGTTCCCGGCGCGGCGGCTCAGAGCAAAAAGTGGTTTAAGAGAATGGAAGAATTCGCCCTTTCAATCGGTATGAAGGGACTCGGCTATGTTAAGGTTAACGAGGATTTGACCTTTGACGGACCGATTGACAAGTTCTTAAAGCCAGGCGACCGCGAGGAACTTATCGAGCGCAACGGCTCAAAGGCAGGCGACGTAATCTACTTCATCGCTGACACCGCCCAGGAAGCGCCCAAGCTTGCCGGACAAATCCGCACTGAGGTCGCCAACCGCCTTAACCTGATTGACACAAGCAAGTTTGAGATGTGCTTCATCGTGGACTTCCCGATGTACGAGCGCGACGACGACGGCAAGGTAATCTTCACCCACAATCCGTTCTCAATGCCGCAGGGCGGACTTGACAGCCTGCTGAGCAAGGATCCCGAGGAAATTTTGGCGTATCAGTACGACATCGTGTGCAACGGCGTAGAGCTTTCCTCAGGCGCGGTAAGAAACCACGACATTGAAATTATGAAAAAGGCGTTTGAAATCGCCGGATATTCCGAGGACGACCTCAAGGCGAAGTTCTCGGCACTGTACAATGCGTTCCAGTACGGCGCACCGCCCCACGCGGGAATGGCGCCCGGCGTTGACCGTATGATTATGCTCCTCACCGACGAGGAAAATATCCGCGAGGTAATCGCCTTCCCGATGAACTCCAACGCTCAGGACGTGCTCCTCGGCTCACCCGGAGAGGTAAGCGAGCAGCAGCTCCGCGAGGTTCATGTAAAGTTAAGATAATAAGTTGATAGTTGAATGTTTTGAATTAAAGACTTCTTTTGGTAAAAGAGTAATTAAACTCTTAACTCTTAACTCTCAACTCTAAAAAAGGATGATAACTATGGTAACAAGAGAAGACGTAGAAAATATCGCTCTGCTCTCTAAGCTTTTTGTTCCCGAGGAGGAGCTTGACGGGCTCACAAAGTCAATGCAGGAGATCGTGGACTTTGCCAATACAATCAACAACGCTCCGGCAAGCGATGAGGGCTTTGACAACATCAACAACCTCTCAAACGTGTTCCGCGAGGACGAGGTTGTGCCGTCGTTCCCCAGTACGGAAATCCTCAAAAACGCTCCCGAGCAGGCAGAGGATCACTTCCTCGTGCGCAACAGAGAGTAAGGCGGTGTAATTATGGGTTCTATTGCTAAAATTCACGAAATGCTCGTAGGCAAGCAGCTTTCCTGCGCTGAGCTTACAAAGAGCTATCTTGATGAAATTGATAAATCAAATTCCGTGCTTAACGCTTACGTTAACGTTACTCCGGACGAAGCGATGAAAACAGCCGAGGCTGTCGATAAAAAAATCGCGGCAGGGGAAGAAATCGGTATGCTTGAGGGCGTTCCGATGACCTTGAAGGACAATATCTCGACCAAGGGAATTGAGACCACCTGCTGTTCAAAGATTTTGACAGGCTACAAGCCGATTTATGACGCTACCGTTTGGGAGCTTCTGCAAAATCAAAACGCCGTTATGCTCGGCAAGACAAATATGGACGAGTTTGCGATGGGTTCATCGTGCGAGACCTCATACTTCGGCGGAGCGGCTAACCCCTTCAACACCAACCACGTTGCAGGCGGCAGCTCGGGCGGAGTTGCCGGAGCTGTCGGCGGAAATATCGCGGCTTACGGACTCGGCTCTGACACAGGCGGATCTATCCGCCAGCCTGCGTCGTTCTGCGGAGTTGTCGGCTTAAAGCCCACCTACGGCGCTGTTTCGCGTTACGGACTTATCGCATATGCAAGCTCGCTTGACCAAATCGGACCGATTACCAAAAGCGTAGAGGACGCCGCTGTTGTATTTGACGCGATTTCAAAGCAGGACAAGCGCGATTCGACCTCAAAGGGCAGCGCAAAAGCAACCTTTGACACGCTTGATAACGATATTAAGGGAATGAAAATCGGCATCGCGCGCGAGTACCTCGACGGCGTTCGCGACGACGTTAAGGAGGCTGTGCTCGAGGCGGCAAAGGTTTATGAGTCGCTCGGAGCCGAGATCGTCTACTTCGATTTGCCGATACTCAAATTCGCCCTTCCCGTATACTACATCATCGCCTGCGCCGAGGCTTCATCAAACCTCGGACGTTACGACGGTATCCGCTACGGCTACAAAACCGAGCACTACAACGGCACTCACGATATGATTTGCCGCACGCGTTCGGAGGGCTTCGGCGAGGAGGTTAAGCGCAGAATTTTGCTCGGCACATACGTGCTCTCGGCAGGCTACTACGACGCTTACTACAAAAAGGCTCAGAACCTCAGGGGTACAATCATCAGCGCGTTCAACAAGGCGTTTGAAAGCTGCGACGTAATTTTGGTGCCCACAGTGCCGATGACCGCGTTTGAAAAGGGCAACGCAATCAGCGACCCGATTGAAACCTATCTTACAGACATCTGCACCGTTCCGGTGAATATCGCCGGACTTCCGGGCGTATCAATCCCCTGCGGATTTAACAAAAACGGAATGCCCATCGGTATGCAGCTTATCGGCAAGAGCTTCGGTGAGGCTGAAATCCTCAACGCCGCTTATAAATACCAGCAGGCTCAGCCTGACAAATTTATGGATACAAAGTGGGGTGTTAAGCTGTGAAATATGAGTTAGTTTCGGGTTTTGAAACCCACATTGAGCTTTCTACCAAGACCAAAATTTTCTGCGGCTGCACCACTCAGTTCGGCGGCGAGCCGAATACCCACTGCTGCCCGGTGTGCATCGGACTTCCCGGTACGCTTCCCGTGCTCAACCGCGAGGTTGTGCGCTTTGCGATTAAGGCAGGCCTTGCCGTTCACGGCGAAATCGCCGAGGTCGCGAAAATGGACAGAAAAAATTACTGCTATCCCGACCTTTCAAAGGCGTACCAGATCAGCCAGCTTTACGCTCCGCTGATTATCGGCGGCTACGTTGAGCTAAGTAACGGCAGAAAAATCAGGCTTCATCACATTCACATCGAGGAGGATGCAGGCAAGCTGATTCACCAGCACGGCGACACCTACGTTGACTACAACCGCGGCGGCGTTCCGCTGATTGAGATTGTCTCCGAGCCCGATATCCGCTCGATTGACGAGGCGAAGGAGTATGTAGAAAAACTCCAGCAGGTTATGCGCGCAATCGGCGTTTCCGACTGCAAAATGCAGGAGGGCTCAATGCGCTGCGACGTTAATATCTCTGTCCGTCCCGAGGGCACCGAGGAATTCGGCACACGTACCGAGATTAAAAATATGAACTCAATCAACAACATAGCCAAGGCTATGGAGTACGAGTACGACAGACAGGTTGACCTTATCGAAAGCGGCGGCAAGGTGGTTCAGGAAACCCTGCGCTACGACGACGCCACAGGCACAACCTCGTCGATGAGAAGCAAGGAGGACGCTCACGATTACCGCTACTTCCGCGATCCCGATTTGGTTACAATCAATATCTCCCGCGAGGAGGTAGAGCAGCTCAGAGCCGAGCTTCCGGAGCTTCCTGCCGACAGATATAAAAGGTACGTCGAGGAAATCGGGCTTCCCGAAAAGGACGCCGCTCTGCTCACCAAGTACAGACGTATCAGCGAGTATTTTGACGAGGCTTCAAAGGGCGTTAAGAACCCCAAAACCGTGTCAAACTTCATTATCGGTCAGATTTTCCGCAGAACCGAGACCGAGGCGGACAAGGAAATTTTCGACGTTCCCGTAACGCCTGCAAGGCTCAACGAGCTTGTTAAGCTGCTCGACGGCGGAAAAATCCGCAACAACCTCGCAAAATCCACGCTTGAAAAAATGCTCGACACCGGCAAAGGCGCGCTCGACTTTATCAGCGAAAGCGATATGGCAGGCCTTGACGAAAACGCACTGCTCGAGCTCTGCAAGAACGCGGTTCAGGGCAACCCGAAGGCGGTTGAGGACTTCAAAAACGGCAAGGAAAAGGCAATTAAAGCCCTTGTCGGCAACGTTATGAAGAACAGCCGCGGCAAAGCTGACGCCGTTGCGGCAGAGGCGAAGATTAAAGAAATTATCAATAACGGATAAAAAAAGACTGTCACCCTCGGCAAAAGCCGGGAGTGACAGTTTTAATATACTTATTACCTATTGCTTATTACTTATTACTTCCCCTTGCAGATCTCTCGAAAGCTCCATAATCTTTTTGTAGAGCTCACGCGCGTATTCGCCGTATTCTCCGCCCTTTTGCTCGACGGAATTTAAAATTTCATCCTCGCGGTCTGTGTTGAGAATAGGAATATTATTCGCCTTTTTATACTCGGCTACCGCCCTTGAACAGTCCATCCTGCGCATAAAAAGCGCAATCAACTCTTTGTCAATGCTGTCAATCTCAGCCCTGATTTCATCTAAACTTTTCATAAAACCATTCCTTTTGGAGTATATCTTTTTAAAGCCTCCCCCGACACTTGTTTCGGGAAATTCCCCTGTCAGGGGAAATGTCGCGTAGCGACAAAAGGGTTGCCGTTTTCGCCAGAAAAAGGTGGCATTTTGCTTTGCAAAATGACGGAGGGGGCAGACGTTTCCGATTAATGCCATGCTATGAATTGCAACGGAAAACCCCTGCTGACTCACACGAAGCCCCCTCAGTCACCGTCAATTTGTTGACGGTGACAGCTCCCCCATGACAAGTAATGGGGGAGCCTTTAAATGGGCGAGCAACGTAATCAATTATCAATTAAATTAACCACCGCAATCGCCGCCGCGGCTTCGATTACCGGCACGGCGCGCGGAACAATGCACGGATCGTGCCTGCCCTTAATTTCGAGCTCGGCGTTCTCGCCCTTTTGCAAATCGACCGTGTTCTGTTTTTGCGCGATGGACGGAGTAGGCTTAATCGCCGCCCTGAAAATAATCGGCATACCGTCGGTGATACCGCCCAAAATTCCGCCGCAGTTGTTCGTCTCGGTCACTACCTCGCCGTCAACATAGCGGAACGGATCGTTGTTCTGAGAGCCTCGCATTTTAGCGGCTTCAAAGCCTGCGCCGAACTCAACGCCCTTGACCGCAGGAATTCCGAAAACCGCCTTGGCGATAACGCCTTCAACGCCGTCGAACATCGGCTCTCCAAAGCCTGCCTTAACGCCGGTCACGGCGCACTCAATCACTCCGCCTACGCTGTCGAGCGCGAGCCTTGCGCTCTCAACCTCATCGCGCATAGCCTGCTCGACGTCAGGATTAATCAGCGCAAACGAAGAATTGCTAAGTCTGTCAACCAAATCGTCATCCACGTTGACAGGACCAAATTTATCATCACTAACGCCGCCTATACTCTGAATATGGGCGGCAATTTTTATGCCCTTTTTCTCCAAAATCTGTCTGCAAACAGCGCCTGCAAACACAATCGGAGCGGTCAGCCTGCCCGAAAAATGTCCTCCGCCGCGGATGTCGTTATTTCCGCCGTATTTCACAAACGCCGCGTAGTCGCTGTGACCGGGGCGTGGAGTTGTCAGCAGGTTGCCGTAGTCGGTTGAGCGCGTGTTGGTGTTCTCAATCACCGCGCAAAGCGGCGCGCCTGTCAGCGTGTCACCGAGCATACCCGAAATAATCTTCGGCAGGTCGCTCTCCTTTCGCGGAGTGGCGGTCTTGTCCCTGCCGGGAGCACGCCGTGCCATTTGAGCGTTCACGCGCTGTAAATCTATCCTTTCGCCTGCCGGCAAGCCGTCAATCACAACGCCGATACCGCCGCCGTGGCTTTCGCCGAACACGGAAATTTTAATTTTATCGCCAAAGGTTGAACTCATAATTTTGTCCTTTTCTTCTATATAATTTCTGCCTTGCCGCCCACTGAATTGTAGTCCTCAAAAAACTGCGGATAGCTCTTGTTAACGCTGAGCGCGTCGGTACAGATAATTGGGTTCTGCGAGCCTGCCGCGCAAACCGCCGCTGACATAACAATCCTGTGGTCGTTAAAGCCCTTCGCCGTGCCGCCGATAAGACTTTTTGTGCCTGTAATTTCAAGTCCGTCGGGCAGCTCGACCGCCTCGCCGCCGAGCGAATTAATCAGCGCCGCGGTGGATTTGAGCCTGTCGCTCTCCTTAATTCTGAGCCGTTCGGCGTTCGTAATTTTAGTTGTGCCCTCGGCAAACGCCGCGCATACCGCGAGCGCCGGAACGAGGTCGGGAATTTGCGAGGCGTTAATCTCAATCGCCTTCATACTGCTCTTTTTGACGGTTACGCTGTCGGCTTCCTGAATGACCTCAGCGCCGAATTCGCGCAAAAGCTCGGCAATTTTGCGGTCGCCCTGCTTTGAGTCGGTGTTAAGATTTTTTACGGTGATCTCGCCGTTAACCGCGCCCGAAACAAGGTAAAAAGCCGCCTGCGACCAGTCGCCGTCGGTGCGGTAATCTGACGGAATATAGTGCTGGCTTCCGCGGACGTGCCAGCCGGTGTCGGTCACGTCAACCTCAATTCCGAACTTCTCCATCGTGCGGATCGTCATATTGATGTACCCCGCGCTTTGAATGGGCGAGGTCAGCACGATGTCGCTGTCGCCGCGGAGCAGGGGAAGGGCGAACAGCAGTCCCGAGATAAACTGAGAGCTGATGTCGCCGGGAACTCTGTAAATTCCGCTTTTGAGCTGTCCGCTGATTTTAAGCGGCAAGCCGCCGCCGCTTTCGAGCGTAACGCCCTTTTGCGGCAAAATCTCGGAATATAAGCCGATTGGGCGTGTGACAAGGCTGCCGCTGCCGCGAAATTCCGCTTCAACGCCGCCTGCCGCCGCAATCGGGATTAAAAATCTTAATGTGCTGCCGCTCTCGGTGCAGTCGAGCACGGCGGATTTGTTCTTAAAAATATCAGTGCCGTCAACGGAAAGAACATCATTTACAATTTCTGTTTTCGCGCCGAGCGCTTCGACGCAGCCGATAGTCGCCTTGATGTCGTTCGACAGTGCGACGGGGGAAATTGTGCACCTTCCGCCTGCCCGCGCCGCGCAGAGTATCGCGCGGTGAACGTCGCTTTTTGACGGCGGAGCGGTAACGCTTCCGCACGGTGTATAAGGTAAAAATTTAACGTTTGGCATAATGTACCCCTTTGGGAGAGTTTAGAGTTGAGAGTTGAGAGTTTAGTGATAGGTCGCTACGCTCCGAATTTATAATATTGCAGAGCGTTTGTTAAAGATATGTCAGCACCATATTAATTCAGTCGGGAACAAAACGTTTCGGTAAAATAAACCTGTCCACACGACCGAAATTAAACTCTAAACTCTTAACTCTTAACTCTGAATAAATTCTTCAAGCTTATCGAACTCTATCTTTCTTGTAAAGCTTTCACCGATTTTTTTGAGCAGGACGAGGTTCACCGAATCGCCTGCGGACTTTTTGTCGCTCCTCGCGGCGTCAACTATATCGTGAACGTCGAGAGCAGTATCGACAGGCAGGTTGTATTTTTTGCAAAGGCGGACAATCCGCTCATAAGCGCCTGCTTCGGTAATGCTGTTTTTCTCGCCTGCCTTTGCAATCATCGCCATACCGATTGCCACCGCCATACCGTGGGTAATCTCGCCGTAGCCTGTCAGCTTTTCAATCGCGTGGCCGAGGGTATGGCCGAAGTTTAAGAGCATACGCTCGCCCTTCTCGCGTTCATCGCGGCTCACGACGTCGCGCTTTATTTTAACACAGGTTTCAATCACGCTCTCAATGTTTTCGAGCGCGTTTTCGTTCTCCAAAAATTCAAAAAATTCCGCGTCCTTAATGCAGCCGTACTTAATCACCTCGCCCATGCCGTCGGTGATGAATTCTTCCGGCAGGGTTTTAAGCATATCGGGGTCGATAAGTACCGCTATCGGCTGGTGAAAAGCGCCTACAAGGTTCTTGCCCTGGGGCAAATCGACGCCTGTTTTGCCGCCTACGGACGAATCAACCTGGCTCAAAAGCGAGGTAGGAATTTGGATAAAGTCAATTCCTCTCAGGTAGCTTGCCGCCGCAAAGCCTGCCATATCTCCGCAAACTCCGCCGCCCAGCGCGATGATGATGTCCTTGCGCGTCATCTTAAAATCGGCAAGCGAGTTGTAAATCTCGGCAATCGTACCGAGGTGCTTGCTCTTTTCGCCTGCCTCGTATACAAAGGAATTTACCTCAAAGCCTGCGTTTTCAAGCGGATTTTTGAGCGCTTCAAGGTAGAGCGGAGCAACGTTAGTATCGCTTACAATCGTAATTTTTTCAGCGGATGAAAGGCTCTTTGCGTACCCTGCGGCAGAGCCTAAAATCCCTCTCTCAATAAAAATATCATACGGTTTACCCGTGCTTACGTGTACGGCCTTCATAATGCTCTCCTGTTGAATTAATGCCGGGTTTTCGGTCGGGATACCCGGTTAACTAATACACCTGACATAAGTTCTCGAATTGACAGCGGAGGCACTCCGCTATTCTCCAAGTGCCTGCTTGATTTTATGCCCCTGCTCGAGCAAATCGGCAAGCGTTTCTCTGTCGTTATCCTTAATCGCGTCCTTAATGCGCGTTATGTTCTCTATCAAAATATCGAGCTCGGTAATCAGCGGCTCGCGGTTCTCCAAAAACAGCTCGCTCCACAGCTTTGAATTGATGTTCGCAACGCGCGAAACGTCGCGGTAGCTTCCTGCGGAAAAGCCGTTGTGATTCGGACAGCACGGACTGAGCACGTACGAACACGCCAACACATGCGGAAGTTGAGAAGTAAACGCAATCATCCTGTCGTGCTCCTCGGGAGTGGTAATCTTAATCTTACCAAAGCCGATTGAAAGCGCTAAATCCGCGAGTGTATTAACATATTTTTCATCCGCACC
>ONPH01000054.1 GCA_900319655.1 uncultured Eubacteriales bacterium | reverse complement strand
CCTAAGCTCTACCCCTCGCCTTTTTTATCACCGAAGGAATACAGCCTGAAAGGCGGAGTTGACGCGGCGGTTAAGGCGGAAAACGACAAGGCTGATTTGCTTTTATCGCTCGGAATCAACGTTAACCTCGCTCCCGTTTGCGATATAACGAAGAATAAGGACTCGTTTATGTACGACCGTTCCTATGCCGACAACGCAAAGGACGTCAGCGAATTCATCACGAAAACCGTTGAAGCGTACAATTCAAAAAAGCTCGGCTGCGTGCTGAAGCACTTTCCGGGCTACGGCGACAATGCCGATACCCACACAGGCTCGGCAACCGACAGCCGAAGCTACGCGGAGCTTGCTTCAAATGACTTTTTGCCGTTTGAAGCGGGAATTAAGGCAGGAGCAGGCGCGGTTATGGTATCGCACAACGTAATTACAGCGATTGATTCGCAGTACCCTGCCTCGCTTTCCGACAAGGTTCACACGGTAATCAGGAAGGATTTGAACTTCAAGGGCGTTATAATCACCGACGACCTTAATATGGACGCGGTTAAGAATATTGCAGGCGAACAAAGCCCTGCGGTGCTCGCGGTCAAGGGCGGAAACGATATGCTCTGTTCGACCTCGATTGACGGCTATCAGGCGATTATCGACGCGGTTAACAAGGGCGAAATCCCTATTGAACAAATCGACCAGTCGGTTGTAAGAATACTGAAATGGAAGCAAGACCTCGGAATTTTAGGCTTTTAATTTTAAGGAGAAAAAATGGAATATTCAAGCATATTATCACAGCAGTTTAACATCAAAGAGGAGTACGCGCAGAACATCATTACCCTGCTCGACGACGGAAACACAATTTACCGCAAGGAAATGCACGGCTCTATGGACGACCAGCTCATCCGCGAATTCAGCGATAAGCTAAACTACCTGCGCGGTCTCGACAAGCGCAGAGAGGAAATCCGCGGTCTGATTGAGGCTCAGGAAAAGCTGACCGACGACATCAACTCGGCTCTTGACAAGGCGCAGACCTTAAGCGAGCTCGAGGATATTTACCGTCCGTACAAGCCCAAGAGAAAGACCAGGGCTTCTGTTGCAAAGCAGCGCGGACTTGAACCGCTCGCGCTCGGGATTATCAAGCAGGAAAAGGGCTTTAATCCTACCGAATACGCAGAGCAGTTTGTCGATGAGGAAAAGGAAGTTCCCACCGCTCAGGACGCGATTAACGGCGCGATGGACATTATCGCGGAGCAGCTTTCCGACAGCGCGGAAATCCGCAAGCGCCTGCGCGTGATTTTCAGGAACAGCGGTTCAGTTAAGTCGGTTGCCGCCGACGAGGAACAGGACAGCGTTTACACCAACTACTACGACTACAGCGAGCCTGTTAAGAAGATTGCAGGCCACCGCGTTTTGGCGCTTAACAGGGGCGAAAAAGAAGGATTTTTGAAGGTAAGCATTGACCTTGACAGCGAACAGCCGCTCGGCGTTATCAACCGCGCTCTTGACAAGGGAACAAATCCGCTGTGCTCGGATATACTCAAAGCCGCAGGCGAGGATGCCTACACAAGGCTTATCTTCCCCTCAATCGAGCGCGAAATCCGCTCTGAGCTCACCGAAACCGCTGACGAAAACGCGATTAAGGTGTTTGCGCTGAACCTAAAACAGCTCCTTATGCAGCCGCCTGTTAAGGGCAAAACCGTGCTCGGACTTGACCCGGGCTACCGCACCGGCTGTAAGGTCGCGGTTGTTGACGGCACGGGCAAGGTGCTTGACACCGCGGTTATCTACCCCACCCACTCGGAGCAGAAAATTGCCCAGTCAAAAAGAAAGCTCCTTGAACTGATCAAGAAGCATAACGTTGATATAATTTCTATCGGCAACGGCACTGCGAGCAAGGAGACCGAGATGTTCGCCGCAGACGCGATCAAAGAGGCAGACCACACGGTTTACTATATGGTAGTCAGCGAGGCAGGCGCGTCGGTTTACTCGGCTTCAAAGCTTGCGGCTACCGAGCTGCCCGAGCTTGACCTTACCTTAAGGAGCGCTGTTTCAATCGCAAGAAGGCTTCAAGATCCCCTCGCGGAGCTTGTAAAGATTGAGCCGAAGGCAATCGGCGTTGGTCAGTACCAGCACGATATGCCGCAAAAACGGCTCGGTGAAACGCTCGACGGCGTTGTTGAGGACTGCGTAAACTCCGTCGGCGCTGATTTGAACACCGCCTCCCCTGCCCTGCTTTTGAGAGTGTCGGGACTTAACTCGACGGTGTGCAAAAACATTGTCGCTTACCGCGAGGAAAACGGAGCGTTTAATTCCCGTGCGGAATTAAAGAAAGTTCCCAAGCTCGGTCCGAAGGCGTTTGAGCAGTGCGCAGGCTTTTTGAGAGTACCCGAGAGCCGCAATCCGCTCGACAACACAGGCGTTCACCCCGAAAGCTACGCCACGGCGAAGGAGCTTTTGAAGCTCGTCGATTATTCTGATAAAGAAATAAAATCAGCTAAATTCACCGACATTGCACAGCGCGTTAAGCAGAGCGGTACAAAAAAACTCGCAGAAAAACTCGGCGTAGGACTGCCGACGCTTGACGACATCGTAAAGGAGCTTTCAAAGCCCGGGCGCGATCCGCGTGACGAAATGCCCAAGCCGATGCTCCGCTCGGACGTGCTCGACATTAAAGACCTCAAGGAAGGTATGGAGCTTAAGGGCACTGTGCGCAACGTTATCGACTTTGGAGCGTTTGTTGATATCGGCGTTCATCAGGACGGACTTGTGCACATCTCGCAAATCTGCGACAGGTACATCAAGCATCCGTCTGAGGTGCTAAAGGTCGGGGACATTGTGAATGTTAAAATTCTCTCGGTTGACGTTAAGAAAAACCGCATTTCGCTGACTATGAAAGGTTAACAGATAAAGCAAAAGCGCTGACGCAAGCAACGTCAGCGCATATTTTTTATTTCAAAATCATTTCGATAGCCTGCTGTTTATCGACGTCAAGGACAAATTCAATCTCCTCAGTCACCATTTTTTCGGCTTCCTTTAAGAGCCGTTCGTCAGACATATGAAGGTGTCTGCCGAGCTCCGAAAGCTCATCGGAATGTTTATATATAAGCCTTATCATCCTGATAAGCTCGGTAAAATCGCCGTTTGAGATAACCGCCTTGAACTGCTCACTGCGCTCCTGCTTGTTGTCGTTCCACTCGCCGGGCTCGGGAAGCTTTGACAAAACTCCGTTTATCATATCTTTAGTCATAACGCCGCGGATTTTTTTGACAAGCGCCTCGTTCTTTGTCGGAACAAAGAGAGTTGAAAAATTAGTATCAAGCGGTTTAAGTACATAATACTCCATAGAGACCTTACCGACCTTTTTTTCGGTAATGTCGTTTACAACGCAAACACCGTTTGTACCGTACAGTACATTTTGCCCTACGCTGAACATTTTATATCCCCCAAACATCAGATTTTTACTACATTATTATAGCATATTTCGTCATAAAATGACATAGGCAAAATCACTAAACATACATAGTAAAAAAATGTGCATAAACAGCTATATTTCCGCTGATTGCAAGTAATTAACAGCTTGGCGCAAATGTATACAGACGTTTGGCGTACAAAGAAAAACAACCGAGGATTCCTCGGTTGTTTTAGGGGGTATATTGGGTTATAGAAGGAATAGCGTATTAACAGATAATCTCTTATCTTGACTATATTATACACTAATAACACGATTAGTTCAGTTGCAAATGCAACATTTTTGAAATATACTTAAAAAATAACGGCGGAATTTATCCGCCGTTAAATTTATATTTATCAGTTACTGTTGCTGCTGTCGTGGGGTTCGGTTCCCTTGCTGACAATCAATATAACGTTAGTGCCGTACTCAACGGTATCGCCCTTTTGCTGGCTCTTATATCCGATTACTCTGCCCTCGGCGTACTTGTCGCTGTACTGGTACTCGGCTGTCGCGAGCAAGCCCTGTTCACCGATTGCGGCAGCCGCCTGGTCGAGGGTAAGTCCTTCAACCGCGGGAAGCTCACGCATCTTTTTGCCCTTGCTGATGGTTAGGCTGATGATGATGTTATCCTCTTGGGTTACCCTTGAGCCTGCCTCGGGGCTCTGAGCCATTACAGTGCCCTCTTTATATTCCTCGCTGTACTCGTCGGTGTAGTTGCGAAGGATTGTTACGTTCGTCTGACCTTCGGTCTCCTTAATTACATCATCATAGGTTTTGCCGAGGTAGCTGGGGATTGTCGGGCCTGTCCACTCGGTACTCGCGGTGGATTCGACCGTCGCGCTTGTATCGCCGCCGAAAAGGCTCTTGGCAGGGTTACAGCCGTTGACCATCAACAGCCAGAAGATAATGCCGAGAAGTACCGCGGTGATAACCGCCGAGATTATAAAGATTGTCGTCGGTGACATTCCGTTTTTGTTCTTCTTGCCGTCGGCGTTCTTTGAAATATTCATACTCGCTGTGCGCGAGATTTCGTCCTGAATTGCCTTTGCTGTATGGGCAACCGAAAGCTGTGAGCGGAGCTCGTCAAAGTCGGTAATACGATTTTCACGCTCAACCTGCAGGCCGTTTGCGAGAGCCGATACAACGTGAGGCGGAAGCCTCTTGACGGTATTGGTGCTCATCAAAAGACGGCTGTCCTTAAGCCTTTCGGGAGCGCTCTTGGGCATATTGCCTGTCAGAGCGAAGAACAGAGTTGCGCAGAAGCCGTAGATATCGGTGATATCGTCAAGCGGAAAATTGCGCTCGTACTGCTCGGGAGCCGCCGCGCCTGAGAAAAGCTGAGACTTAAGCGGAGTGCCGCGCTTACGCTCGTTTTCGGTGGCGAAGCCGCTGATTTTGATTTTGCCCGAAGCTGTTATGAACATATTTTTGGGAGAGATTGCGTAGTGGCCTACTCCCCTTTTATGTAAAGCCTCCAACGCGGAGATAACCGGCATAAACAGCGGTCTGGCGATATCCCACTCAAGACTGCCGTTGCTGCGCTGAACGTACTCCTCAAACGGAATTAAGTCCTCGTTCTCCTCGATAACATAGGCTGTGTTGTTCTCTTCAAAAATATTGTGAACGTTAAGCAGAGCCGAGAGCTCTCTTAACTCGGAAAGAATTTTATAATAATTTACAAAATCGTCCTTAAGCTTGTTGTAGTTAAGGCGGTTTTCGTAATTAACCTTTACATTTTTTTCACCCTCGCCCCTGCTGATTAAGCCGATAGGCAGAAACTCGCAGACAATCAAAACCTCGCTTGTCTGTTTGTCGTAGCAGAGGTAACGTGTGCACTCGCCGTTGTTGTCAATTCCCGTGCCTACAATGTAGCGGTTCATTAACACTGTGCCATACGGCAAAAACGGCGCCTGTTGCTTTTCGGAATTGTCAAAACCGCAGTACGGGCAAACGGTTTGGTCGCCCTTTTCCTGCATACATCCCATACACAATGACATACTATGCTCACTCCAAATTATTATTCTTCAAAAGAATTTTCAAACTTCTATATTCAAACTTCTATTATTTCTGTAAAGAATTATAGCACACACTTATTATTCTTTTCAAGATTATTAAGTGTCATTATAATTACAGTTTTGTTATTGACAGATAACCTTTGTCGGTCAACACTTACATAAACAAAGGTGATATTTTGATGATTATTCATAAAAAAACGCATTTTCCACAAGATGATGTGGTGTTGAAACGGTATTGATTTTGTTACCTTTGCGGATTACAAAAAATCATTATTCTGATTGATTATTATGATAACCGCGCCTGAGCTTGCTTTGATTTCGCAGCGCTCTGAGCTGAATACGTTTGAAACGCCGATAGGCACTTCGCTTTTCAGCGTGTACTCATCAAGCTCATACCGCGCTCCCTTTACGGACAACACGGCGCTTTCGCAGCCGAACGGGAACAGCGAAAAGGTTAAGCCCTTTAAATCGTCAAACCAAAATGAACCCTTTGGCATTAACTCAATCCGCTCTTTTGCGGAGAGCAGTACTGCTCTGCCGCCTTTGCTGTTAATAAAGCTAAGCAAATAAAAATTTGCGAGCGTATGGTCGAGCCTTCCGCCGAGCGCGCTTAGGATTGTAATTTCCTTACAGCCGTATTCAAGCGCTTTTTCGGCGCAGACGAGGGTATCGGTAAAGTCCTTGTCGGTGTTGAGCTTAACGGTTTCAAAATCCCCTGCTACTTCATCACGGCAGGAATCAAAGTCACCGATTACGATGTCGGGTATAACGCCTGCGCGCTTTGCGTGGGAATATCCCCTGTCGGCGCAAATCAGTAAATCGCAGCTCAGGGCTTCATCCCTGATAAGCTCTACGTCACAATCGGGAGAGCCCGCAATAATTAAACAATTCATATCACTTTAACTGCCAGTGCTTAATATCCTTAACCTCGTTGTACATCTGCACATAGCTTTTGTGGCGCGATTCGGCAATTTCGCCGTTTTGCACCGCTTCGAGAATTTTGCAGCCCTTTTCGCAGGTGTGGGCGCAGGAAGTAAATTGGCACTGTCCAAGGTATTTTTCAAATTCGGGGAAACAGTACTGAAGCTGTTCCTTGTCAATCATTTCGTAGCGCTGTAAATCCACCGTGGAAAATCCCGGGGTATCTGCTACAAAACAGCCGTCAAGCTCAAAGAGCTCGACAACTCGCGTGGTGTGTCTGCCTCTGCCGAGCTTTTCGCTGATTTGCCCTGTTGCAAGCTCTAAAGACGGAAAAAGCATATTGAGCAGAGTAGACTTTCCGACTCCGCTGTTGCCCGTAAAGGCGGAAACCTTACCCTTTAGATAATCCCTCAAGGCGTCGGTCCCGGACTTGTCATCGGGCGAGCACTGAAAGACTATTATTCCGCTTTTGCGGTAAATCTCACAGACCTCGTCGCCGTTTTTGATGTCGTTTTTCGACACGGCGAGCACGGGAGTCATACCGTTATTAACCGCCGCGGCGGTCATTTTGTCGATTACGGTAAAGTTCGGCTGAGGATCGACCGTTGAGCAGACGATTACGAGCGCGTCGATGTTTGCAAGCGCAGGGCGCTTAAGCTTGTTTTTGCGCGGAAGAATTTGCTCAATGGCGCAATAACCTTCGTCGGGGACGGAGATTTCAACCCTGTCGCCTGCAACAGGGGAGCTCCCTTTTTTGCGGAAGCTTCCCCTTGCTTTACATTCATATTCTTTATCCTCACTGCGGACGTAGTAAAATCCGCCGATGGATTTCATTAAAATTCCCTGTAGTTTTTGCATTATTATTGTAATCCGTTATTGACCGCGTAGGTTTCCGGCTGAGTCTCGGGAGTATACTGGGTTGCCTCGGTTTGCGGCTCGGTGGGCGCCTCGGTGGGCGGATCGGTCTGAACAACAAAATCGTGAACTACGGTGTTTGTTACCGATGCGGTTGAGAAGTCGATGGTATACTCGCGGTAAACCTGACCGTCGAGCTCGATTACGACCGTCTGCGTGCCTGAGCCCTCAAAGCTGAGCTTTACCGAGCTGCTATCGGACGGATAAACGGTCTGCGACTTAGAGCCGTCGGTTACGCCGTCAATGATAACGTTCATCTGGAGCGAGCCCGAAACGTATGACGGAAGCTCAACGACAACGTCTACGGTTTTCTTATCGCCCTTGCCTGAGCTTACGGTGAGGGTAACTACAGTGCCCTTCTCAACCTTTCCGTAAGGAAGCGGAGACGAGCTGATTACTGTGCCCTCGGGCTCTTTGCTCTCGTCGTCGGTTACGGTTTCTACCGTCAGACCGAGCTCGGTGAGCTTTGACTTGGCTTCGTCGGAATTCATTCCCAAAATTGCGGGAATCTGCGCAGTGCCTGCGCGTTCGCCGTTGGCAACGTAAAGATAAACCGTCGAGCCGATTGTCGCCTTTGCGCCGGCTGTCGGGAACGAATCTATAACGTATCCCTTGGGAGTTTTTGAATTTTCAACGTAAACCACCTGCGGAATAAGGCTCTTATCCTTAAGAGCGCGGATGGAGTCGTTTTCGCTTGTATTCTGAACAAACGGAACGGCAATTTCGGTATCCGTGCCGTTTACAGTGAGTGTTATTGTCGAGCCGGACTTGATCTTCATCGACTTTGCCTCGGGCTCCTGAGCGAGAATTACGCCGAGCTCTTTGCTCTCGTCGTACTTGCTCTTGATATTAAACTGGAAGTTGTCGGGGTTGTTTTCCTTAGCCTCGACAAGCGTTTTGCCTACGTAATCGGGAACCTCAACGTCCTTGTTCTCGCCTGAGTTAAGCGCTGTGAAAATTGAGATACCGGCAAGAACGAGAACCATTATGAGCGACGCGATAAGCACGCCCTTCATCACGTGGAAAATAGGCTTGTGCTCCTTAACAGGTTCTTCCTCATAGACGTACTCGGGCTCGGGCATGGTTACCTTCTTTTTATCAACCTTATTGCCTTCGTCCGCTTCCTTTATTGAGCGCACGTGCTTGGTGGGCTGGTGATCGACAAAGGAGTTGCCGTAATCGAATACGATTGACGGATTAAGTCTGAAGCGCTCGAGGTCGCTGAGCATTTCCGCCGCAGAAGCGTAACGGTCCTCGGGCTGCTTTTGCATTGCGCGCATTGTGATTTGCTCAAGACCGATGGGAATTCCGGGGTTGACCTCGCGCGGACGCTTGGGAGTTGACTGCAACTGCATAAGCGCTACGGTAACGGCGCTGTCGCCGTCGAAGGGCAGTCTGGCGCGATATAGTGAACCGAGCCGATTGCCTGGTCGGTCATAGTGCGTGTAGCCTTGTCGGAGAAGCGCGCGATGCCGAAGTCGGTAACTTTTATTGTGCCGTCCTGCAACAGCATAATATTCTGCGGCTTGATGTCGCGGTGGACAATTCCGCTCTCATGAGCGTGCTGGAGCGCCTTAAGAACCTGGGTTGTGAGGTGGATAACATCCTTCCACTCGATAATACCCTGGCTTTCGATATACTCCTTAAGAGTGATACCGTCGATGTACTCCATTACGATATACTGAATCATATCACCGAAGCTTACGTCGTACACCTTTACGATGTTGGGGTGAGAAAGCATGGCGATAGCCTTTGACTCGTTTTTAAAACGGCGGATGAATTCCTCGTTGTTGAGATACTCGTCCTTTAAGATTTTTATTGCGACTTCACGGTCGTCCACGGTGTCATTGCATCGGTAAACGTTAGCCATTCCGCCGACGCCGATAAGCTCGTGAATTTCATAACGGCCGTCAAGGCGTTTTCCGATATATTTATCCATAACCTAAGCCTGCCCTTCTCAGTAAATTACAGTGGCGGTGATGTTGTCCTGACCGCCGCCTTCCTTGGCGCACTCTACAAGCTTGTTGATTAAGCTGTCGCCGCGGTTTTCGTGGCAAATTTTAACCATATCGCCTGTGGAAACGCAGTTTGAAAGTCCGTCTGTGCAAATTAAAAGCACGTCTCCGTAAATAAAGTTCGCCTCTATGTAGTCGAGCCTTACAGAGGGCTTAATGCCCAGCGCTCTGGTGATGAAATTCTTATTTGGATGTTTCTCCGCCTGGTCGTAGGTGAGCTCTCCGCGCCTTACCATCTCCTGAACTACCGAGTGATCCTCGGTTAGCTGTTTGATTTTTCCGCCGCGGATTGCGTAAGTACGGCTGTCGCCTACGTGGACAACGTGAACCGTGGTGTCCTTGACAAAGACAAATTCGCAGGGTGTGCCCATTCCGGCAAGCTCGGGATCCTTTGACGCGAGCTCAAAAACCTGCAAGTTGGCGTTCATAACGATTTCCGCCATGAGCTCACCGATTTGCTCCTTTGTCATATCTTCCTTATATAAATCGGTAATTTTGGTACTGATGTACTCGGTAGCCGTTGCGCTGGCAATATTGCCGCCGTTTGCGCCGCCCATTCCGTCGCAGACCACCGCCCATACACAGCTTGGAGAAATAACTCCGAAGCGAAAATCGTCCTGATTTTGGGTACGGACAAGCCCGATATCGCTTTTGCTGAATACTTCCAAGTTATTTATCCTCCTTATTATTAATGTGATTTCTTTTTAATTGACCGCAGGAGGCGTTGATGTCGCTCCCGAGGGTTCGTCTTACCGTTGCCGCTGTGCCGCTTTTGGTAAGTATATCTGTAAAAGACTGCTGTCTTTTGATGTCGCTTTTGTTGTAGCCCGTGCCCTCGACCGAGTTTACGGGAATTAAATTTACGTGGCAGTTAAGCCCCTTTAGCTTTTTCGCAAGCTCATGAGCGTTTT
>ONPH01000097.1 GCA_900319655.1 uncultured Eubacteriales bacterium | reverse complement strand
TCGGGCTGCAAATCGTATGTAGCGACTGAGGGAGATTTAACGAGAATTCTGTCCTCGCCGTCGTACTGCTTCTCAACGCCGCCGTTGAAGAAGAAGGTTACGTGAGCGTACTTCTCGGTTTCGGCAATTCTGAGCTGCTTCATACCGAGCGAGCTGATGTATTCGCCCATGGTGTTAACCAAGGTCTGCGGCTTAAACGCAACCTCAACATTCGGCATTGTAGCGTCGTACTGCGTCATACATACATAGTACAGGGGGAACATACCGTTTCTTCTCTCGAAGCCGTTAAAGTCGGGGTCAACAAGAGTTCTGGTGATTTCACGCGCTCTGTCGGGGCGGAAGTTGTAGAAAATAACGCTGTCGTCAGCCTCGAGCGCCTTGCCGCCCTTGATAACGGCAGGAATTACAAACTCGTCGGTAACGCCGTCCTCGTAGCTCTTTTTAACCGCGCAAACGGGGCACTCAGCCTCCACGCCCTCGCGGTAAACGATAGCGGCATACGCCTTTTCTACGCGCTCCCAGCGGTTGTCTCTGTCCATCGCGTAGTAACGTCCCATAACGGTAGCGATTTTGCCCACGCCGATTTCGTCGAGCTTGGCCATACATTCCTCGATGTAGCCAGCCGCCGATGAGGGCGGAACGTCACGTCCGTCGAGGAAAGCGTGAATATAAACGTCCTTAAGACCTTTCTTTTTGGCGAGTTCCAAGATGCCGTAGAGGTGAGTCATATGGCTGTGAACGCCGCCGGGGGAGAGCAAGCCCATAAGGTGGAGCGCCGTGCCCTTGTTCAGGGCGTTGTCCATAGCGGCAACGATAGCCTCGTTGTCCTTAAGCTTGTCCTCGTTTATTGTTTTGGTAATTCTTGTGAGCTCCTGATAAACGATTCTGCCTGCGCCGATGTTGGTGTGACCAACCTCGCTGTTACCCATCTGACCGTCGGGCAGACCAACGTCCATACCCGAAGCGCCGATTTGGGTGAGCGGATTCTCGGCAAAGAGCTTGTCGATATTCGGGGTGTTTGCGGCAAGAATGGCGTTAGCCTTTTCCTCGCCCTTTTTGCCCACGCCGAAGCCGTCAAGAATCATAAGTAGCATAGGTTTTTTCATTGGAATTTCCTTTCCGTTTTCAACACAAAGTATGGTGTTCTTGTAGGGGCGGACCTGTGTGTCCGCCCGAAAAATAAAACGCCGGTGCTGAACGGGCGGACACATAGGTCCGCCCCTACATTGTTATTAAAAGTTTTACTTAGAAGCCGCCTTAACGATAGCCGCGAATTTCTCGGCTACGAGCGAAGCGCCGCCGATAAGTCCGCCGTCAACGTTTGTCTTAGAGAGAAGCTCGTCGGCGTTGCCGTCGTTCATAGAACCGCCGTACTGAATTGTAACAGCGTCTGCGGCAGCCTGGTTGTAGAGCTTAGCAAGCTGAGCGCGGATAAATGCGCAAACTTCCTCAGCCTGGTCTGATGTAGCGGTTTTGCCTGTGCCGATAGCCCAAACAGGCTCGTAAGCGATAACAACGTTCTTGAGCTCGTCCTCGGTAACATCCCAAAGGTCAAGCTTAATCTGACGCGCGATAACTTCCTCAGTGATGTCGCACTCGCGCTCCCAAAGCAGCTCGCCTACGCAAACGATGGGCTTTAAGCCTGCAGCAAGAGCAGCCTTTGTTCTCTTGTTAACGGTCTCATCGGTCTCACCGAAGTACTGACGTCTCTCGGAGTGACCGAGAACTACGTACTCAACGCCGATTTCCTTGAGCATACCGGTTGAAATTTCGCCGGTGAAAGCGCCGCTCTCTGCCCAGTGGCAGTTCTCTGCGCCGATTTTAACGTTTGTGCCCTTTGCAGCCTCAACTGCAGCGGCAATGTCAACGTAAGGAACGCATGCGATAACCTCGCAGTCAGCGTCCTTTACAAGGGGAGTGATCTCGTTAAGAAGTGCTGTAGCCTCGGAAGGAGTTTTGTTCATCTTCCAGTTGCCGGCGATGATAGCTTTTCTTTTTGCTTTATCCATAATTATAATTCCTTTCTCGAATAATAATGTTGTTGGCATTATGCGTTGTTAATGATTATGTAAGGCGAACCTATGCGTCCGCCCTGTTTATATAACGTTTTGCTCATAAGGGCGGACACATGGGTCCGCCCCTACGAATGTGTAATTCAATACAATGTTATGCCCCGCCGTTGCTTATTTGTCAGCGATAACTGCGATACCCGGGAGGGTTTTGCCCTCGAGGTATTCGAGAGAAGCGCCGCCGCCTGTTGAGATGTGGCTCATCTTGTCAGCGAAGCCGAGCTGAATAACAGCCGCAGCGGAGTCGCCGCCGCCGATGATTGTTGTAGCGTCGGTCTCTGCGAGAGCCTTTGCAACAGCGATTGTACCTGCAGCGAGTGTGGGGTTCTCAAATACGCCCATAGGTCCGTTCCAAACAACGGTCTTGGCGTTCTTAACAGCGTCAGCAAAGAGCTCCTGAGTCTTTGTGCCGATGTCGAGACCTTCCATATCGGCAGGGATAGAATCAACGTCAACAACCTCTACGTCGATAGGACCGTCGATGGGGTTCGGGAAATCAGCCGCGATAGTAGTGTCGATGGGGAGAAGAAGCTGTTTGCCGAGCTCCTCAGCCTTCTTAATCATATCCTTGCTCTTTGCCCTGAGCCTTGAGGAAGGTGTAAGCCATACCGCCGCCGATGATAAGTGTGTCGCACTTCTCGAGGAGGTTGGAGATAACGTTGAGCTTGTCGGCAACCTTAGCGCCGCCGAGGATAGCAACGAAGGGACGAACGGGAGTTTCAACAGCGTTGCCGAGGTAGTTGATTTCCTTCTGCATAAGGTAACCAACGGCTGTGTCCTTGATGTGGTCTGTAACGCCCGCAGTTGAGCAGTGAGCGCGGTGAGCGGAACCGAAAGCGTCCATTACGAATACTTCCGCGAGAGAAGCGAGCTCTGTTGAGAAGGGCTCAAGGTTCTTGGTCTCTTCTTTTCTAAATCTTGTGTTCTGAAGAAGTACAACGTCGCCGTCGTTCATCTCGGCAACTGCCTTCTTAGCGTTTTCGCCTACAACCTCGTCGTCGTTAGCAAATACAACGTCCTGACCGAGAAGCTCGGAAAGACGAACTGCTACGGGAGCAAGGCTGAACTTCTCCTCGGGGCCGTTCTTGGGCTTGCCGAGGTGAGAGCAGAGGATAACCTTACCGCCGTCAGCGATAAGCTTTTTAATTGTGGGTAAAGCTGCCTGAATTCTGTTGTCGTTGGTGATAACGCCGTCCTTGAGCGGTACGTTAAAGTCAACGCGAACGAGAACCTTTTTGCCTTTTACGTTGATGTCATCAACTGAAACTTTGTTTAGCTGCATAATAAATACATCCTTTCGTTTATAAAAATTGAATTTTTTACATTCATATATATTATACAACGATTTGGTATTTTTTACAATAGAGTTTGATAAAAAATATATAGAATAAGTTAAGATTTCGCTTTGCAAACGTTTGATTAATATTGTAGGGGCGACCTTAGCACGTCGGCAACCCTTTTGTCGCTCCGCGACATTTCCCCTAACAGGGGAATCACATTGGTCGCCCGCATTCCTATCAGCGGGCGTGCAATGCACGCCCCTACAATTTTCCATTTTCCATTATCAATTATCAATTTTCCACGTCTGCCCAGCGGTGGCGGTGAAGCTCGCCTTTGTTCAAAAGCTCGGGGTAATCCCACTGCCTGAGAACCTCATAGACCGCGATTGCGGCGGAGTTTGAGAGGTTAAGGCTGCGCGCCTCGTCCATCATCGGAATTCTGAGCGTTTCGTTGGGGTGCTTCATCAAAAGGTGCTCGGGAAGTCCGCGCGTCTCCTTGCCGAAAACAAGGTATGAGTTGTCGGGGTAGCTTACATCCGAATGGCGGTGAGTTCCCTTGGTCGAAAAGAAAAAGTAACTGCCGCCCTTTGTCTTTTCAAAAAAGTCGTCGAGGTTGTCGTAGTAGGTGATGTCGAGCAAATGCCAGTAGTCAAGCCCAGCGCGCTTTAGCTTTTTGTCGTCGGGTTCAAAGCCCATCGGGCGCACAAGGTGGAGCGCCGCGCCTGTTGCAGCGCAGGTACGGGCGATGTTTCCTGTGTTTTGCGGAATTTCGGGTTCAACGAGTACAATGTTTAATTTTGCCAAAATTTGTCATTCCTTTAATGTAAAAATCTTAATCGTTTATTCTATTTTAGTTTACAAACAATATTATTGCAAGTGTTTTTGCAAAAAGGAAGGTGATAATATGAACAAGAATGTAATGAACATCGTCAAAGGCGCTGCTGTGGGAATGGCGGCAGGAATGGCGGTGGGATATATCGGCAAAAAAGCTGCCGACGACAATCCCAAGCTAAGAAAAAAAGCAAACCGCGCGTACAAGACCTTTGAAAATATCGTCGATACCGCGCAGTATATGTTTAAGTAATTGAAAATGGAAAATTAAAGGGAGCTGCGCTCCGAATTTATAATGTTTCGGAGCGTATGGAAAAGCGTTTAAAGCCTCCCCCAACGCGTTAGCTTTGGGGGAGGTGGCACGGCATTTATGCCGTGACGGAGGGGGCAGACAGTAGTAATGAATAATGAATGATGAATAATGAATAATGAATAATGAATAATGAATAATTGTAGGGGCGGACCCGCGTGTCCGCCCGGGGAACGTGAACCGTGTTAATCACACAATCCGTTTTATTCGCGATAAACGGACGTATAATTCAGCACACAAATAAACATATTTATTAAATGATTTGTTCCTGTCCTGCGGGCGGACACACGGGTCCGCCCCTACGGTGTAAATTAGAAGTTATTGTCGTATTTTATAACATAACGAAATAGGCAAAGCCGCCCCCTCAGTCGCTAACGCGACAGCTCCCCCGTAGCTTACGCGACGGGGGAGCCTTTAAATGTTATATTTTATTAAGATACATAATTCAGCGGATCCTGATATTCTCCGTCTAGTCTGATTTCAAAGTGGAGGTGAGGGCCGGTTGAGTTGCCGGTTGAACCTACATAAGCAATTGTCTCGCCCTGACCTACATACTGGCCTGTCTCGCACGCGAGCTCGCTTGCGTGGCCGTAAACGGTCATATAACCGTTGCCGTGGTCAATCATAACGTAGTTGCCGTAGCCGCCGCCGTCGTTGCCTGCGAAGGTTACAACACCGCCGTCGGAGGCGATAATCGGCTGGCCGTAGTCGTCGCCGCCTGCGATGTCAATGCCGTTGTGCATTCTGCCCCAGCGCCATTCCATAAGGCTTGTGATGTTGTGGGTGTGGGGAAGAGGCCAAATAAAGCTTCCGGTTGTGCCGCCTGTTGAGCCGTATTCGCGCTCACCCTGCTTTGAACCGATTGTTACTTCCTCGGCAACAGCTTCCTTTGTAACCTTTGTGTCGGTAACTACCGAGTCAACAAGGTTGCCGTCTACGTAGTTAAGTCTGAGGTTAACGGTTACCTTGCCGTTTTCGCCCTTCTTGGTGACTTCCTCGTAGCTGTTGTCCTTTGTCTCGTCATATGTTACGTTTGTCTCGTACTCCATATCTACGTCGTATGACCAGTCGGTGTACAGAGAAACCGATAACTTATCCTTTGCCTTTGCAAAAACAGCCTCGGCTGTCTCAACCTGTGAGGGAGCGGCGTCAATCATATTAACCTGAACGTCGTTTGCAAATTCTGTAGTGGTTGTGTCGTCGTACTTTGCACGCGCTTCTACAAGGTAGTTGTCGAGCATTCCCTGAAGCTCGTCTGCCTGGTCGGTAATTCCGATAACCTGACCGTCAACAGTCAGCGCCGAATAACCGAGGTCGATGAAGATTTCGGGATTTTCAATCTCCTCAGACTTAATCTCGTTGAAGTTGTGCTTGGTAATCTCAACAGCAGGAGCCTGAGCGACAAGCTGTGTCTGCTGTTCTGCCTTAACCTCTGTCTCGGCAGGAGCCGAGTCGAGCGCGCTTGCTACGGTAGCGCAGCAGAGAATAGCCGCTGTAACGCATGCCATTGCTGTGAGGATTGCCTTTTTCTTAATAATATTACGCTCGGGAGCACTGTGCGCGTGGCGCTTCTTGCTCTTGCGTGCTTCAATGTCGTGTGAAATTTCCGCTGAAAGTCTTTTCGCAAAGCGGATGGTCTTTTTAACTGTACCTATCTTTTTCGAATTCTTTTTCTGAATTTTCTTGCCCGAAACGTTTTCAATTTCATTAAAACCGTCACGGCCGATGAATTTAGTTTCCAACTTTAATTCTCCTATCTTATTAACTGTTACAGAATTGTAACAAACCTTACATACTAATTATAACAAAAAAGAAATCATTTTCAATAGAAGAATTAAAAATCGTGGGATGTTCGGCATAACGCTGAAATATCCCACGATAATTTGTCTATAATATCCAAATATTCTTATATCTAATTATACTAAAAGTAATAATCGAAATTGGAACTAAACGGATTGTAATTGCTATTATTCGTTATTAACATCAAAAGAGCAGTTATTTTTCTTTAATAGAAGAAATTGTACTGCGCAACGTTTGTGAAGCAGATATTGAGGTCAACCTCGGTGTCAATTCCGTCAACCTTGCCGTGGTCGCTGTACTGCCACATCGAGAACTGATAGTAGAAGCTCGGCACCTCGGCGTACTCGCAGTACCAGATGTCGATGTCCTTAAGGCGCGCGAGGTCGTATTTGAAGTAAAGCTCCTTGCTCGGAGAGTAAATCATCGGGGTGAAGCCCTGATTTTTAATCTCGTCGCAGAACGCCTTCGCGCATTCGGTAGCCTGCGCGGAGCTCACGCCGTCGGTACGCGCGTTGTCGTCCTTGATAATTTCCCAGTCGTAGGCGAGGGGAAAGTCGAGCTTTAAGCCGTTTAAGGTGCTGACAGCGTACTTTGCTTCCTCAACAGCTTCGTCATTGGTCGTAGCCTGAGAGAAGAAGTATCCGCCGACCTTGATGCCGTTCTGCTTTGCGCCGTTGATGTATTCAAGCGCCTTTTCGTCGCTGTAGAGCGAGCCCTCATCGCCGTAGCCGCGTCCGCCGAGACGAACCATTACAAAGTCAATTCCTGCTTCCTTGACCTTTTTCCAGTCGATATTTCCGCAGTTGTACGACACGTCAATGCCTGCCATTGAGGCTTTACTGCCGTTTTCGGTGTAGACCTTCAGGCCGTTTTCGGTGGAAAATCCGATGTTGTCGAGCTTATTGCGCTCTACGCCTTCGAGCTCGGTAATCCAGATATCACCGAGGACATTGTCCTGAATATGTACCTTGCCGCCGGTTGCCTGAACAGGCGCGTCGGTCGCGGTCTGTGAGCTTTGGCTACCCTCAGAGCCTGAATTTGCACTTGCTGAGCCGTTGTTTGAGCTGTTTTGATTGTTTTTTGAGCCGCAGCCTGTTAATACTGCGCCGAATAATACCGCCAAAACGAGTGACAGACAAATTATTCTTTTCATTTTATTACACTTCCTTTGCTTTATTTATAAAGGTTATAAAATCGAAAATATGCTATCATTTTCCGATTTTTTTCAATAATACCACAAAATAATCCCTCTGTAAACAAATAAAGTTAAAATAACTATTGAAAAATTTCCGTTTTTTAAGTATAATATTATAAATAGGTTTAAAGGCAGGTGATTGAGTGAAGGGTGCAACGGTCAGAGGATACCGCAAAAAATCCAAAGCCGAGCTGCTAAAGGCGATTGACGGCTGCACGTCGCTCAGTCAGCTTTTTGCGCTAATTCAGCTCGAAGGCATTGTAATTCAGATGCACAGCCAGTCGGGCGCTTCTAATCTCACTCCCAAAACCCTCGGCCCGGGAGAGATTATCAGCAAAAAGGACACGCCGTTTGAAAGGCTTAAGGCCGAGGTCAGAAAAGCTGTCGCAGAAGGTAAATAACAGGTTATTATTGTTTGGTGTTATTAACGACAGTTTTTTCGCATATAAATCTGTATAATTTGATTGCCCGCAACATTAGGTTTCGGGACATCAACAATAAAGGAGCGTTTATGAAAATGAGGAAATCCAAAAAACTGCTTGCGCTTTTGCTCTCCGCTGTTATGGCGGTTTCGGCGGCAAGTGTGGTAGGCGTTTCGGCTGCACAGACAGACGAACAGACCGCCGCCGCTTCCGATAATGCAGATACCGCAGGCGCAGAGGAAGAAGGAGTAACACTCGCTGACAACGAGGGAGAGGACTTTAACGGTGCAAAGGACGAGGCAGAGGCTATTGCCGCTGTTGACGACGCGCACAGCGCTGCCGCTGAGCCCGATGAGGAGATTGTCGCTGCTACCGAAGCTCCGACAGAGCCCCAAATTCCCGTACCCGGCAACGTTGTTAACCTTCAAAAGACCAGCTATGCTACAAACAGCATTTCACTCACTTGGAACAAGGTTGCAAACGCCGTAGGCTATATCGTATACTATTATAATGCCGACGGTGAAGAAGGCGGCTGGCACAAGGCAAGAACTACGAGGGTAACCGTACACTCAAAAAGACCGCTACTCAGCCCGGCGCGGTCGGTATGCTGCTTAGAGTCCGTTCATCACAGATTATCGAGCTTAGATGGAATGCCAACACCAAGGCTACGGGCTACAAGATTTTCCGTTCGTCGCCCGAATCCGGCAACAAAGAGGTTCTCTACAAGACAATTGTCGGCAAGCAGAACCACAACTTTGTTGACACAAACGTTAAGGTCGGCAACATCTACGTTTATAATGTAAAGGCGTACAGAGAGTGCAACGGCTGCGGCTATTCTTCACCCTCCAACAGACTTAAGTGTCTGTCGGGCTTAGGCGCTCCGGCGTTCAATATCTCGACAAGCCGCTCAAAGGTTGACCTTGTTTGGAACTACAACAAGTACGCTACCCGTTATGATATTTACTGCTACGACAAGCCCGACTCGCTTTCCGGTACAAAGCTCGGCAGCACAACCTCAAACCGCTTTACTTCTCCCAGACTCCAGCCCGGCAGAAAGCTGTATTTCCGCGTATATCCGCTGTATGTTACAAAGCAGCACAGCATTACCGGTACGGCGGTTAACCGCACACTTACCGTAAACGGAAACATCTACGGCAAGGCTATGGGCGATACATATGTTGAGGTAAGCATTGACAAGCAGCATATGTGGTACTACAAAAACGGCAAGCTGATTGTCGAGACCGACGTTGTTACAGGTAACGCCGACGGCTGGCACAACACCCCGAAGGGCTACTTCAGTATGTATCAGCGCGCGAGAAACACAACCCTCAGCGGTCCGGGATACTCGTCGTTCGTTGAGTACTGGATGGCGTTCAGCGGCGGCTGCGGAATTCACGATGCAAGCTGGCGTTCACGCTTCGGCGGCTCAATCTATAAGGGTGACGGCTCGCACGGCTGTGTAAACACCCCGGTTGATAAGGTAAGAATTATCTACAACAACTCCGATTACGGAACTCCGGTTATTGTATACTAAGCCGCGCTTAATTAAATCGAATAATTAATAGTAAGAGCTGCTGACAAAATGTCGGCAGCTCTGTTTTATACAAATATAAATATTTTCTTTTTTAGAATTATATAACAATTAAACGATTATGTCAATATAATTCTCCATTTTCCATTTTCAGCTAACGCATGGGTGTTGTTACCCAAATCAAAGATTTGGACAACACCTCAAATTTTCAATTGGAAAGGTGCAGCTCTCCCTGTACGTCTGTATAATACTCTCCCTCGGGAATCAGGTCTTTAATAAGCACAATCTCAAACCCCTTATCGCGTATGCCTTTGATTATGTTCGGCAGCGCGGCAGGGGTGTTTTTTGCGCCGTTGTGCATGAGGACAATCGAGCCGTCCTTGACTTTATCAAGCACGGTTTTCGTCATCTGCTCGGGGGATGGATCCTTCCAGTCCAGACTGTCAACATCCCACTGAACGCAGTACATTCCGAGGCTTTTTACGCAGTTGACAAGGTTGTTGTCGTAGTCGCCGTAGGGCGGACGGAACAGCGTGGGAGACTGCCCTGTGAGCGCCTTAATCTTTTCATTACACGCCTGAACCTCGGCGTTTTCTCCCGAAATATCGAGCTGCGGCATATGCGGATGGGTGTCGCTGTGATTGCCGATGTCGTGACCGCGCTCGTGAATTTCCTTAACGTCGTCGGGGTATTTATCTACCCAGTCACCGACGAGGAAAAACGTCGCCTTTACGTCGTTTTCGTCGAGAATATTCAGCAGGTGTTCGGTCTGCTCATCGCCCCACGCGGCGTCAAATGAAATTGCGACCTGATTTTTGCCGCCCTCTACGCGGTAAACAGGAACAATCTTCGGCTCGGCGGTGGTCTGAACCGCCTTTACCGCCGAGCTTACCGCGACCGTCGCCGCCAGTGCGCCGATAATTAAGCAAAACGCGAGAGACAGCAAGCTCCGCTTTGTAAGAACAAAAAACTTCATAAAAAAATCCCCTTCCATAGAATTGTATGGAAAGGGAAGAATTTTTATTACAAGCATATTGACTATCAGCGAAAAATAGATTATAATGAGAGTGTAAAGAAACGGTATGGACTGTTTCGCAATACTAAAGGGTTAATTATGTAACCGCTCTGTTGTGCAAGAACAGGGCGGTTATCTCTTTATAGAAATCACTATGTAAAAAGTGAAAATAACTATTATAGCAATAACAGCTAAATATTCCATAAGCTTTAACACCCCCTCTCTAAAGGGTGTCGAAACAGCCGCCACCGTTTCTTTACGTTGACAGTATATCATATAATTTGATAAAATGCAATATATTTCTGAAAACGAAAAAAGCTTCTCAATAAGAGAAGCTTTTTGTTAATTAAATCAGTTAAACTTCCAAGTTATTCCGTCCTTGGAGTCGATAACCGTCACGTTCATTTTCTTGAGCTTGTCGCGGATTGCGTCGGCGGTTGCCCAGTCCTTTGCGGCGCGCGCTTCGGTGCGCTGCTGAATGAGAGCTTCAATCTCAGCGGTTAAATCGCTGTCAGCCGCAGGCTCTTCTTCCTCTTTTTCGGTAATGAGGTTTAGCGAGAGAACCTTGTCGAGCTCACCGATGACAAACAGCTTTGTCGCGCCGTTTGTATCAGCCTTAAGCACGTCATAAACCGCGGTAAGTCCGAGCGCGGTGTTGAGGTCGTTGTCGAGCGCTTCCTTGAACTTGCCGATAAGCTCGTCTGCCTTGGCGCTGTCAACCTCGCCGTCAGGGGAGATGTTCGCAATTCTCGCAACCAGCTTTTCATAAGCCTTAGCGGTGTTGTCAAGGCTGTCGTAGGTAAAGGT
>ONPH01000055.1 GCA_900319655.1 uncultured Eubacteriales bacterium | reverse complement strand
TTCCTCGCGGCTGTCGTAGCCGTGCTCCTGGATATAGCAAAGCGTTTTCGCTGCCTCGCGCAGATTGCTGAGCGTAACCTTCCGCGCATAGGCGGCACTCTGCTGGGCTTTCAGATTGCTCTGCAGATCCACAACCAGATGCAGATGGGAGCGAAAAACAAGCGCGGCTTCCGGATTGGAGAGATAATCGAAAGAGGGATCGTATGCCGGCTGCATATGTTCCTGGGACTTTTGCGTTTTCGCTTTGCTGTTTTCCGCAAAACGGATGGACAAGCGCTGAGCCGTCGCTGTTGTGGGGAATTCTCCGCAATATCCCCTTTGCCCTGCTCGGAATTTTGACGGTAGTGCTGTGGCTTAGAAGCGCAAAAAACGACAAGCCGCTGAGGCTGATGTGGCTTGCGATAACGCTGAGCTTTTTGTTCTACATTCCGGTTGTGCTTTTCGCGCAGACAATGCCAATGATCGGAATGTTAATGCTCCCGAAAACCTGTATGTACGTCTGGATGATTGTGATGATCAAAAAGGCAGGCAAATAAATTTATATTACAATACCCCTGACAAGCGTTTGCCGCTGTGTTAGGGGTTGATTTTTACTTGTTTTCTTCGTTTTGATTTGCCGCGCGTGACTCCTGAATCCGCTTGATTTCGCTTTCCATAATATCACCGAAGCTCTTTTCGTCGAGCTCGAGAGTTTCCTCGGCAACGGTAGATTTATCCGCGAAGGCGTCGAAAACCGCCTGCTTTTCGGCGAGCATTTCCATAATCTTTTCGTCTACAGTGTCCTCGCACAAAAGGCGGTAAACAAGCACATTGCGCGCCTGTCCCATACGATAAGCGCGCGAGATCGCCTGATTTTCAATCGAGGGCTTGAATTGCGGCTCGCAGAGGATAATCACGCTTGCAGACTGAATGTTAAGTCCTGTGCCGCCCGACTGAATTTGCGCGGCGAGCACTGCGCCCGGCTGTGCTTTGTCGAACTCGTCGACCATCTCCTGACGGCGCTGCGGTGGTACCGAGCCGTTAATCGGGCCGACGCACTTGTCGCCCAACATTCCGCGCACCTTTTCGATTGTGTCGAGGAAGAACGAAAAGACAATTACCTTTCTTCCCTCTGCCTCGGCTTCCGCCAAAAGCTCCTTCATACGGTTTGCCTTGCTTGACAGCGACACATCGTCCACATTCCAGCTTACGCGCCTTGCGCCTGCAAAGTTTTTGGACAGCACGGCATCCTCGTAACACTGAACCTCCTCGCCCGAGAGCGTGCACCACTCCTCGGTCTCGGTTTTGTCGGGAAGCTCGGTAAGCACGTCCTCGCGCTTTCTGCGGTAATACACGGGCGCTACCGCCTCGCGGAACTGCGGAGCGGACGACATAAACGCCATGCGCTTTATCTGCGTTGCGACGTCGGGGTTTAACACCTCGATAAGCGAAATCATCTCGTCAACCTTGTTCTCGATTGCCGTACCTGTCATAAACAGAATTTTCTCAGCCTTTTGGCAGAGCTTTCTGACGTTGACCGTGCGCTGCGCGTCGCGGTTTTTGATGTAATGCGCCTCGTCAACGACCATATAGTTGTATTTAAAATTATCGTCAAGCTCAATCGCGCCCGTGGTTTCGTAGGTGGTGACCGCAACTCCGCCTTCCTCAATCCACTTTGAAACAGAAGCACTGCGTGAACTGCCGTGCACCATAATCACACTCAAATCGCTGTGCTTGTTAATCTCTCTGCACCAGTTTGAGAGCACGCTCGCAGGGCATACAACAACAAAATGCGTCGCGCCTTCGTTGCGAAGCGAAACCATCGCGGCGATAGCCTGAACGGTTTTTCCCAAGCCCATCTCGTCACCGAGCAAAACCCGCTGTTGGTGAATTGCGTACTTAACGCCCCACTCCTGATATCTTCTTAACTCGCAGCGCAGACCTTCTAGGTTGAGCGGCTGCTGCTGAATTTCGTGCGCCAAATCCTCTGGCAGACCGTAAACGCTGCCGCTGCTGCCGACGCGTTCGGGGCAGACGTCCTCGAGCACGTTCCAAAAGCGGACTGTGTCGCTTTCAAACCGCGCCCACGCATCGTTTGTCGATACCTGAAAATTGCCGCGGATATTATTCGACAACTGCTTTAGATTTGCGGCGTAGTCACTCTTTTGCAAACGCACAAGATACTGATACGCCTGCGTTACCTCGGCTTTTTGGTTAGAATTGTAAAACAGCCAACGCACGCCGTTGCCGACGTTGATGAGTGAATTTTCCGCCGCGTCGGTTTTGGGCTTGAAGGTTTCCTGCAGCTTATAGTAATCGCGCAGGCTGTCTTTGCGCAGAATATACGCCGAAATCTCCTGAACCAATGCGGTTGAGTCGGGATTTTTATCGTCGGCGCTGAGCTTGATTTTTACGGTATTTGCCGACTCGTATAGATATTCGTTAAGCTTTGTTTTAATCTCACGCGCGCCCTCGGCGCTGATGCCCTTAACCGCCTCAAGCTTCGAGGGCGCGGCGGCGTAGATATCCGCCAAGGTCTCATAGCCACAATCGCGAAGGGTTTTTACGCGGATTCCGCCCTTGCCGCGGTTGAGTTCCTCCACGGGAACGCCCTTTAATATACTCATAATGTCGCGTGCGGCGACGCGGTTCGCGGCGTTTCTGATATTTTCTTTGCTCTGCTCAATAGCCTGTTCTGCCGAAAGGAACGGCTGCAGCAGGCTTCGGTGACCTTCAATTGCCGTCGATAACTCGTGAACCAAATTGCCCTGCATAAGCTCGGGCGCCATGTGCGCGAACGCTTCTCCGAACGCCGCGCGGTTGTTTTGGAACTCCTGCCAAGCCGCGTTTGCAGGGATGTTTTTTATTTGAGTAGTCTGAGCGTACAGAGCCGAGATATTTTTCGCCTCAACACTTCTGAGGAACCCCTCAGCCGCGCGGTATGCCTGCACCGTCTCCTCCTTTGTCTTTGAGGAAGAAAACATCCAGCGCAGTCCGCTGCTGCCTGCCGACAGGCTTTGCCGCATGGAATTAATCATATTATCGTTATTCTGAGCCGTGGTGCTAATCTGCTGTGCTATGGGACTGAGCTTCATCCACATACTTATATCGTTAATTATCCGCTCAGCTCCGCGCAGGCTTTCGGGAGCGTCCGTGCCGCGATTAAGTTCGTCGCGCACAAAGTTATCAAACGCGCGGTAGCCTATCATCTGCCGCGTCTGCGACTGCGCGTCCTGACGGTACTGCTCGGGAAGATTAACAATCTCCCTTTGCATATTCTGCAAAGCGTTAAGCTGAACAATCAGTTGTTTAGCGTCGTTGGAAGTAAAATCTCTCGCCATAATATCCCTCCAGGTTTTATACTAATACTATACCTCATTTTGAGCTAAAAAGGCAAGTGTTTTGTTACGGTAATTGCATATATTGCCCGAAGTTGTTAAACTGCACAGTTTATTGAAAAATATTTATTCATTTCGGCAGTTGCCTTTATGTCGCCGTTTGTGTTACCATATTTTTATATACAACTTTTCAAGAGGGTTTATAATGAAAAAGCTTTTTGCCGCAGTGGCGTTTATTATTGCAGCCGTATTGGCTGTACCGCCTGTTGCGGCGGCGGAAATCCCCGACGAGGCGCTGGGAGTTTATTCCGTAATCACTGACAAGGACGGCAGCGAACAGATTGCCGGAGCTCCCGACGTTGACCGCGTTGAGGAATCGCAGGAATATAATCTTTACGTCGGCAGCAAGGAGGCTTTGAGCGTAGGCGCCTCGGGCAGCTCAGACAAACGCTTTCATGTGGAATTTATGCTGCCGGACACCGCTTACGAGGTGTATCTTGCCGGACTTAGCGCTGAAAATGTAGAAGAGATACAACAAGATATCCTGGCAAACTACATAGACGGCAAGCCGTTTGATTTATACAACTTAGATTTTATTGACGCGGAAAAACTAACCCCCGGCAACAGCGACAGTAATCTTTGCTGGGCTGCCTCTTGCTCCAATATGCTGGCATATACGGGATGGGCGCAGCGCGCGGGCTTTGCCGACGAGGACGAAGTGTTTGATTTATACAACGCTTCCTTCAGCAACAGCGCCGGCTTTCAGCGCAACGGTCTGGCGTGGTTTTTCAACGGGGTAGCATTGGGCAACAACAACGGTATTACCGCTCCGAAAATTAACAATTATCCCAACTCAGGCGGATATTTCAGCCAATACGCCTATGATACGGTCTGCAACTGGGAGCTTATCCGTTCGGTCAAGCAGCTAAATAATATGGAGGAACGGATAAAAAGCGGCTGCGGCGTATCGCCGGGAATCGGGATCTATCTCAACGGCACACTGAGAGGCAGTCACGCCATTACGCTTTGGGGATTTGTGACCGACACCTCGCTCGACAAAAATAATATCGACCGTTTCCGCCATGTGTTTATTTCCGATTCAGATTCCGATATGGTTGAAAAAGCCGACCGCACGCTCGCTGATAATAAAATCCATATGAAACCCGCTTACGATGACGGCACAGGAAGGCTCTGCTTTGACTATGACGAGTACGAAGAACCGCTCACGGCGGTTTTTGAGGACTATACATATCTGCTGCCCTACAAGAGCGATATTCCGCGCGAGTGGGATATGGCAACCAAGCGCAACAAGGTAAAATACCCCGACCTTACTTTTGGTCAGATGACTTTGTCCGAAAAAAAATACGACTCAGAGCAGGTGACCTTGTACGAAAGCGGAAAGAAGGTTTATTTTAGCTATGAAGTTGAAAACGCTTCCGATAAAACCTACTTCTCGGATGTCAATGTCAGACTCAACGTTGTCAACGAAAAAGGTCAGGAGTTCCTAAGCGACAGCGTAAGGATCTCCAGACTCTGGCTGAGTATGGCTTCTATAACGGAGAAAAACTACGGCGAGCTTGCAAAGCTGCCTGCCGGCGATTATAAAATCACCTATAAGGTCAACGAAAATCATCCTGTTACGGAAGCGTATTACTACAACAACACCTACACCCTTGATTTTAAGATGCGCGACAGCTACACCTTGGGCGATTGCAACAAAGGACGCTGATGATAAAGCCGCCGAACGCGGAAACATCATCGACGGCGAGCTTGATGTTAACGACGCTACTCTCCTGCAAAAATATATCGCGAATTTTGACGTTGACTCGCCCATCGGAGAAAAACGTTTGCACACGGTGATTTAATAAAATTTAATACCGATACGCGAAAAGCCCGGACATTCGTTTTGTCCGGGCTTTATTTTTTAATATGCTACCGAGCCGTAGCCTACGATGTACGAGCTGTTAAGGCTGTATGATTTTTCCGTCACGCGCGAGTTAAAGTATTCCTCACCTGTCGCGTTGCCTTCGCTGGTGTAGACTATGCCGTTCTTAACGCCGGTTACAATTCCGACGTGCGTTCTGAAATCAGGTCTGCCGAAAATAATAATATCTCCGGCTTTCGGCGTGTATTTTCCTCTGTCGTGCCACTGCTTTTTTGCCTTGAGGTTATCAGCCCAAACGCCGACATTGACGTGCCAGCCGTACTTGCCGAGGTCAACCCTTGCCTCGCGCAACAGCCAGCCTGCGTACATTGCGCACCACTGGTCGGGCTTCCACATGGCTTTCCAGTATTTGTCGCCTTTGTTTCCGTACTGCATATGCGCCAGCTCGACAATCTTTTGCTGTGCCAGTTTTTTGGGAACGTAATGCACCGGAACATACGATGACCATACGCCCTGAGAATTGCCGTTCAACGCCCTGACCTGATAATAATACGGTCCTATCGCAGAGATTCCGTTATCCTCAAAATATGTATTTGAGCCGGTGTAAATACGCTGGCTTTTATTGTTATAAAACCTTACCAGTTCGTATTTATCCGCTCCGGAAACCTTGTTCCAGTGGATGTTGAACCTGTCGTTTTGGCTGTAATTAACGCCGTAGGTCGGAGCTTCAAGCCTTGTAACGCTTTTTACGCTCGACACCGTGTAATCGTTATTCGGGAAAACCGCGTGTATCTCAACGTCAAATACAACGCCTGATTTCGGGTTTGATATATTCCAGTATGTGTTCGCGGTCGGCTTAGGAGCGCATACCCACTTGTCCGATAAAGACGTTTTATACCAGAGGTAATACATTCTCGCCCCGGGAGCGCTTGTCCAGTTGATGTTGATGAAGTTACTGAAATTCCTTAACGCTCCGACCGACGGAGTAGGCAGTCTTTTGGTTACGGGAGAATAATATCCCGGGTTTTCTTTGTCGGCAACCGCCCTGATTTGGAAATAGTATGTGGATTGCGGATTGATATTTTTTAAGGTGTGCGACGTTCCGTTTACAATAACGCTGTGCCAGCCTGTGCCTGCCTGCAAATAAAACAGCTCGTAATTCCGCGCTTCGCTCACTTCATCCCAAGTCAGCGAAACTGTGCTGTCATTAGTCTTTGCAGACAAGTTCTTCGGTGACGGCAGTTTTTGTGTTGCCGCTCTTTTGTTAACCGATGAATAATATCCCGGGTAACCGTTTTTGTCGAGCGCTCTTATCTGAAAAAAGTATGTGTAGTACGGGCTTACATCCGTGAAGGTATGCGCCGTGCTCTCGACAATTACGCTGTGCCAGCCTGTTCCTGCTTGCTGATAGAACAGCTCGTATTTATCCGCGTCGTCAACTTCATCCCAAGTTATCTCGACGGTATCATCAACTGTGTTTGCCTTGAAATTACGCGGAGAAGTGAGCAGAGCCTTTGCCTGCCTTGTTTTTACGGACGAAAAATAGCCGTAATTTTTTTCGGCGTCAATCGCCCTGATTTGGAAAAAGTAAGTGTCGTAAGGACTGACATCTGTAAACGTGTGCTTAGCACCCTCTACAACAACACTCTGCCACGTTGTTCCTTCCTTTTGAAAGAACAGCTCGTAACTGCTTGCGTTATCGACCTCACCCCAAGATATCTCCACAGTGTTGTCAACTGTATTTAGTGTAAAATTAGCAGGTGACGGCAGCTTTGAAGCCGCTGACGGGCTGAACATCCCTACAACTAACAGGCACAAAACGGCTGAGACCGTCACAAGCAATAATGAAATGCGCTTATTTATTTTAATTCCCCCTCGGTCAGTTAAAAATTCCCAATACATATAATACCACAAATCAGCCGATACAGTTATCCAAACTTTTCTTACCGATTTTGTCAAATTTGTATAAATACATTTTAAAGGAAATACCGTTAATGCTTAGAGTTTTTCATCGAACGGTTAAGAAAACAATTTTTCCAAATCAATATATTCACACAAAATAGCGGAGTAAGCGTTTTCTTTCCCCGGCACCCATGTGTTTCTCGACACGCGTGTGTTGATACTGCTTTGATTTTCCCAGTTAAAATTGCCTTCGATTGTATGAACCTTTGTAACCTGTCCGTTTGCGTTGGTCTCTACCGATTCTACAAAACCGATGTGCAGCCGTCCGTCGCTGCCGGGATATTTATAGAATGACGTGGTGAACAAATCTCCGGGCTTTGGAATATATCCGCTGCTGTACGCGCTTTTTAACGCGCCTTTTGCTTTCGCCTGCATTGCTATTTCACTCACGTGAATACAGGGCTTAATAGGATCTTTTATTTTTACCTTAGCCGCGAATTGATCGATCATACACCACGCGAATTCAGCGCACCATTCAAAGCTTGCCGTTACGCCGATGCCTGATTTGGAGTTAATATATTTTACATACGAGGTGTTCGAATTACCTATTTGCGATTGTAATTGCTTTATCATGGTGCCGCGAAAAGTGGTTGCCGCGACAGACCACGCGCCGTAAGCGGTGCCCTTGTCC
>ONPH01000038.1 GCA_900319655.1 uncultured Eubacteriales bacterium | reverse complement strand
ATCCCCAAAAACAGGCTCATTTTGCGCCCTCTTTGTCCCTTACGACTGAGCCGAGAATTCCGTTGATAAAGCCGCTCTCGTCGATTGTGTACTTTTTGGCAAGCTCAACTGCCTCGTTAACCGCAACACCGTCGGGGATGTTGCCGAGGTACATAATCTCGAACACCGCAAGGCGTAAAATCGCAAGCGAAGGCTTGGAAATTCTGCGCAGCGTCCAGCCCTTTTTGAGCTTTGAGGAGATTATCCCGTCGATTTCGTCGCGCTTGTCCTCAATTCCGCTGACAGCAGCCTGAGCATAGGCGCACACTCCGCCCTTGAACATCTCGGCGTTGTCGTCGATTGTGGCTTCGAGCGGTTCGTCGTCAAAGGATTTTGAGAACAAAAGCATAAACGCCTGCTCACGCATTTCGCTCCTTGTAAGCTTAACATCTTCTTTACACATATTATCCCAACTTTACATTTTTATTCAGGATATATTATAGCACATACAAGCGAAAAAGTAAACAGAAAAAGACTGACTTAAAACCTTTACGGTAATAAGCCAGTCCAAAGGATTTTTTACGCGCCGACGATTGAGATATTTTCATACGCGACGTCGTAGTGCGACACAACCGCGTCGTCGATTACGAGCACGGAATTGTCGTTAAGCTCGCTTTCGGGTACGATTACCGACACGCCCTCGTCGCTGATATAGCAAAGGCAGTCCGAAAAGCCCTTCGCCTTGATTATGCTTTCGATACTGTCTTGGATTGTGAAGCTCTTAAGAACCTTCTCCACATTCTTTTGCGCTTCGGAAACATCCGCTTCATCGGCGTTTTCAAGGTTAAAAATCTCCTTTGCTTCGTCGAGGATTTTGTCCTGAGTGCTCTGGCGTTTTGTCCGCTCGGCGGCAAAGTAGCTCTGCTGTTCCTTTGACTGCGCCGCGGTCTGCTTGGCTTCGTCAGCGGTTGCCGCTGCCGTCGCGTTTACGTATGAAGCCGCGCCGAGCTCCTTGACGCTTGTATTGTTGTTCGTGGTAAACTGCCAGTTAACATACACCGCCGCGCCTAAGGCAAGGACAAGCGCCGCCGCAATTACGTACTTTTTTTGAAATTTCATAATACTACCGACCTTTATTCTGATAATTTTGTAATACATACTTTTGCTGCCGAAATGTCAAGGGCTTTTGTTACCGCTTGGGTCACGCGCTCAACAACAACAGGATCGTCACCGCCTTCGCATACGACAAGCACGCCTCTGATTACAGGCTCAACTTCCTTGGTTTTGGTTGTGCTGTCTTTTAAGTAAACATTTTCTACGCTGTTTTCCATTGTGAGCATTACCTTTGCCGCGCCTACGCCCTGAATATGGGTGATCAGCGTTTCGAGGTTGCTTTCAGTTCGCTTGCCGTATTCCTCTGTCGAAACAACATCAGTCCTTTCGTTCCCGCGTGAGACGGGATTTATGTAATTTGATAAAAAAATCAGCGCTATACCTGCAATTCCGCAGATTATGATGATTTTGCGGAGCTTGCCGCTGTCAAAAATCTTTTTAATCCGGTCTGTCATTTTTGCTTCCTATTCCGTAATAATGTTCGGGGTAATTCCGAAATTTTGAGCGGTGAGCTCAAGTATCTTATCCGTCTGCGTACAGCTTTTGTCTATGTATATGCCGACACGTGAGATAATTATGCTGTTGTCGTGCTTAACGGATAAAATAACTTCTACGCTTTCGGGGTAAATGCCGTTTTGGTTAAGCAGAGCGGTTAGAGTTTTTTCAAGGTTTTTTCGCGTTTCCGCGACGATTTGGCGGTTATACTGAGCTTCGTCTGCGGTTGCGGATTGTACGGCTGATTGTGAGCTTTCGGAAATTTCTTCCCTTATGCCCTGCACCGCCGACTTTATGGGAAAAATCAGCGAGCAGACCATAAACGCCCCGAGCACAAGGTTTAACACTCTTTTTACCGAGCTGTCGCTTACGAAGTTTGATACCAACGCGCATATCAATGAAGCACAGCATACCGAAGCCGCAACCGCTCCCAAGCCGTTCATACTCCCCCTCCGCCGATTAAAAACACCATTGCGGCGGAGATAATGAACACCGCGGCGATGCATAGCAAAACGGCGATTAACACAGAGAAAACCGAACCGATACCGTCGAGCAGAACGGCGCTTTGATTAAGCCCCATAACCTCTGCCGCGGCTTTGCCTGTTTTGAGCGACAATGACCAGAGAAGGCAGTTTACGATTATCGGCAAAAAAGTCACTCCGACGGCGATTACCACAAATACTCCCAAGCCCGATTTTAAGAGCGACACACTGCCCGACACTGTTCGGTATGCTTCCGACAATGCCGAGCCGACAACCGGAACAAATGAGCTTAACGCAAAACGCACCGTCCTGCCCGATACGTTATCGAGCGAGCCTGCGAGCACCTGCTTAATGCCGAGGACGGAAGTGAAAATTGTCATTACAAACGCCAAAATCCACTTGAACGCCTTTGAGATAAACGACGTAAAGCCGTTTAGATTTATGCCCGGAGAAAGTCCGCCCGATATGCTGATTCCCAAAAACATATTCAAAAACGGCACGATTATCTTTTGAGCGGTCTGCGCCACCCCCTGCCCTGCTGCGATTACCGAAGCGCAGTACGCCGCCGAGCCGAACGCCTGACCTGACGTTACCATCAGCGTTCCTGCAATCGGCACAAAGGCTAGTAATAAATCTGAAGCGTTTACTATAACATCGCACGCGGTATTGACCGCGCCGATTGATGGCGGCAAAACCGAACAGCATATGCACAGCGCCGAGGCGGTGTTGAGCGTTTCACCGATTTGAAGGCTTAACGACGATTTATAAGCGCTGAGCATTGAGCAAATAAGAAGCAGTGCGATTATCGAGATTAACCCCGACAGCGGAGATTTTGAGCTGTCCGCGGCGATGCCTTCAATCTCGCTCATAATATTATCAAAGCTCAAATTTGAAAGAGCGTTTGCGTCGGCGTTGTCCGCTCCGATACTGAGCATATGCTCCCTCGCCTCGTCGGACAAGCTGCCGTAAACCTCTGAAAAATCGTATTCGTATTCCTCGGCGTTGACCGTCATGGCGGATATATTCAAAAGTGCGATTAGCACTGTTATAATTGTCAAAAACTTTTTCACGTCTTACCTATTAAATAACTCCATAACTGTGCCCAGAATGTCCATATACAGCGGCAAAGCCGCGATTGTGACGAGGATTTTGCCCGTGAGCGTTACCGTGCCTGCAAGCGAAGAACTGCCCGAATCGCGGCAGACGTTGGCGGTGAATTCCGTCACCAGGCAAATGCCGATAACCTTCAAAAGAATTGCGATATAGCCTGTGCTTATCCCTGAGGCGGCGGTGATTTCGCTGATTTTGTCAGTGATTTGCGCGACGTTTGAAAACAGCGAAAATAAAACCACAACCGAGGCGCACAATCCGAGCATTACAGCGATTTCGGCGTTTTTCGGCTTTAGGGTGAGGGCGATTATAACTGCGGCGACCGACAACGCGCAGACTGAAACTATGCTCATCAAAAGTTAAACATCCGCTTGATAGTCTCGAAAAGCAAGCTTATCTGCGTGATTATCATTGTCAGCACCACAATCAGCCCGGCAAGCGTTGTGAGCATTGCCTGCTCCTCTCTGCCGCTCCTGATAAGCAGCTGGGAGAGCACCGCCACGATTATGCCGACAGCCGCGATTTTGAAAATTAACTCTACGTCCATTTAAACCTCTTTATTCTTTTAGAGAATAATAATTGCCGTTGATATTCCGCCGAACAATCCCAACGCCCTGTATATTCTCGACTTGTCCTTTAGCGCGGTTTCACACTCGCTCAGCCTGTTTTGGAAAATCTCGCCGTACAGCCCAAGGTGCTTTAGCTGACCTTCGATATCCGTTGTGCCGAGTGCTGAGCCGAATTCATATAATAATTCTTTATCAGAATTATTTAAGCCGTATTTTTTCGGCAAAGCACTTAACGAATTATCCCAAAAAGCCGTAAAAGGAACATCGGTTTTGGGAGTATCAAAAATCTCCAAGCCCGAGCCTCTTGCGCTTGAAATTACGAGCGAGAAAATATCTGCGCTGTTGTACCTGATTTGCGTTTGCAATAGCGAGATAAACACGCAGAATTTGTCGTAAAAATCGCGCCTGTTTTTGAGCCTTTGGGTTAGCACACAGCCTGTAAAAAATCCTGACGAGGCTATCAGCAGACAGCCGATGAGCTTAATTACCAAGCAAATCACCTGCCGTTTCCACCGAGCTTATCTCTCCTGCGTTTTGACGGCTTTTTAAGAAAACAACCGTTCCGAACGCGCCTGTTTTAAGGAGCTTTACAGCGTTAGGCTTGTCGAGTAGCTCTGACTTGTTCTTCGCGTGCAGGGCGGCGATTACCGAAACTCCGCTGTTAACGCAGCTTTCCACTGCTTTTAAGTCCTCTGTCGTGCCGATTTCGTCGCAGATTATGTACTCGGGCGACATACACCTAAGTGCCTGCTCGACCGCCTTGTGCTTTGGATAACCGCAGAACACGTCGCACAAGCCGACGCCGTTTTGATTAACTCCGCAGACAGGCGCGGCAAGCTCTCCGCGTTCGTCGATTAGGGAAATGTTTTTATTTTCTTTTTCAGAAATATGTCTTGCCAAATCACGCAAAATTGTGGTTTTTCCCGAGCAAGGCTCGCCGCAGATTAAAACTCCGTTTTGCATATTTTCAATTTGCGAAATCAACTTATCCGCGCAGCCCTTTACCTCTCTGGCAATTCTCAGGTTAATCGAGCTTATATCGCGTATATTCACGATTTTACCCGATTCGACAACCGCCGTGCCGCAAACGCCTGCCCTGTGACCGCCGCTGACGGTCACAAAGCCGTTGATAATCTCGTTTTGTACCGAATAGACCGAGTAACGGCAAATCCTGTTGAAGCTGTCAATTAAATCCGCCTTGGTAATTATAACAGCCTTGTCCGGTAAAGCTTGTAAAAGTCCGCCGTCGTTTGACGGAAAATAAACTCCGTCCCGCGCGGAGATTGTTAGCGGACGGTTTAAGCGCAAACGGATATCTGTTGCGCTTTGCGCGATAAAGTCCATATACGGTTCCAAAAACCGCTTTACAGGCGGACTTAGGCAATTAACCGCCGAGAGTATCTTTTTATAATTCATCTGCATAAGAATTCCTCCGATAATTTATTCTATGCAGACAAGCATAAAAAAAGACCTTCCGAAAAACGAAAGGTCGAATGTTTATTTTTATTTGAGCATATCGAGGAATTCCTGCTCGGAAATTATATTTATTCCGAGGGTTTGCGCCTTTGTAAGCTTGCTTCCGGCGTCCTCGCCTGCTAAAACGTATGTGGTCTTTTTTGATACCGAGGAACTGGTTTTTCCGCCGTTTTCCTCAATAATTTTTCCTGCCTCGCTGCGCTTCATAGTCGGCAGAGTTCCGGTCAGCACAAAGGTCATACCCTCGAAAACTCCGCCTTTTTTGCGCTGTTCCGACGGCTTCATATCAAGCCCTAATTCCTTGAATTGGTTAATTAAATCGGCTGTGCCGTCGAGCGAAAAATAGTCCTCAAGGCTTTGCGCCATAATTTTGCCGAAGCCCTCGATTTTTTCAAAGTCCTCAGCCTTGGCGCTCATAATGTCGTCAATAGTTACGAAGTTTTCGCAAATAAGCTTTGCCGCTTTGAGCCCGATATTTCGTATTCCGAGTGCGAAAATCAGGCGGTAAAGCTCGTTATGCTTTGACTTTTCAACCGCGGAGATAAGGTTATTCGCGGACTTTTCCGCCTTGCGGTCGAGAGAACTGATATCCTCTGCCTTTAGCCTATACAAATCGGCAGGAGATTTTACAAGCCCCTGCTCCGCGAGCTGTTCGAGCACGGCAGGACCTAAACCGTCGATATCCATGGCGTCGCGGCTGACAAAGTGGATAAGATGGCGCATAAGCTGTGCCGGACACTCGGTGTTGGTGCAGCGGATTGCCGCCTCGTCGTCCTGAGTAACCGGGCTTCCGCAGCTCGGGCAGAGCTTCGGGAACTCAAACGGCACTGCGTTTTCGGCGTGCTGTTTAACCGAGAGCACCTCAGGGATAATCTCGCCTGCCTTGCGGATAATCACGGTGTCGCCTACGCAAATGCCCTTTTCCTCAATGAAATCTTTGTTGTGGAGCGTTGCCCTGCTGACGGTTGTTCCGGCGAGCAGTACGGGCTCAAAAATTCCGACAGGGGTTAAAACGCCGGTTCTGCCGACGTTAATTTCAACGTCAATAAGCTTTGTGGGCTTTTCCTCGGGCGGATATTTGTACGCCTCAGCCCACTTGGGGTATTTGGCGGTACTGCCCAAAAGCGTGCGCTGTTCAAAGTCGTCAACCTTAACGACAGCGCCGTCAATTGCGTAGTCGTAGCTTCCGCGGTTGTCGCCAATCCTCTGAATTTCCTCAATCACCTCGTCAACGGTCGAGCAGACCTTATAAAATGAGGTCGGGAAGCCGAGCTCGGAAAGGTAATCAAGCCCCTGAACGTGGGAATTAATTGTAATTCCGCGCGCCTGCTGAATATTAAAAACAAAAATATCGAGGTTACGCTCGGCGGTGATTTTGGCGTTTTTCTGTCTGAGCGAGCCTGCGGCGGCGTTGCGCGGATTTTTCGCGATGTTCTTTTCCTCGTTTTCCTCCTGCCGCTTTACAAGCGCCTCAAAACTCTGAAAGGACATATAGACCTCTCCCCTGACCTCGAGGTACTCGGGAGCGTTTGGAATGCGCTTGGGCAGGCTTTTGATTGTCATAAGGTTTTCGGTAACGTCCTCACCCGTTACGCCGTCGCCGCGTGTTGAACCGCGGACAAATACGCCGTTTTGATATTCGCAGGAGACGCTCAGTCCGTCAAACTTGGGCTCGACAACGTACTTAACATCGGGCGAAACCTCGCGAACCTTGCGGTCAAAATCTCTGAGCTCGTCATCGGAAAAGCTGTCGTGCAGGCTCTCCATAGGCACGGCGTGAACCACCTGCGAGAATTTCTCGCCTGCGCTTCCGCCGACCTTGTTTGTCGGGGAATCCGCCTTTTTGAGCGACGGAAATTCTTCCTCCAAATTCTCGAGCTCGCGGAGCATTTTGTCGTACTCAAAGTCCGAAATCTCGGGCGAATCCTGATTGTAGTAAAGATTGTTGTGGTATTCAAGGGTTTTTGTAAGCTCCTTAACCCTGATTTTTGCTTGTGAAATGTCCATAATATCACCGTATAATAATAAAAAGTAGGGGCGAGCATTGCTCGCCGCTACAATAATTTATATAAGTTTAGCGTCTTACTGCCGATGTGCCTTTTTCTCTGAGGTAGGTTGACTCCAAATCGGCGAGGTGGAGCTTAACCGCTAAGGGGTAAGCGTCGTATGCCTGGCTGATGGCGTTGCTGTTTTTGTCGCCGAACTCGCCCATATGCCAGCGGATCGCCATAGCCTCGTCGAGCTTTAGGCGCATTTTGCGCTCGATAAGGAACACGGATTTTTCGCCGTGTCCGTAGGGGAACTGGTCCTCAATGGCGTAGTAGGGAACCTTCTCCCACTGACCTGTTTCTTCGTTTTTGACGTTACGGGTTGACACCTTATAGAACTGAGCCTTGCACAAATCGTGGAGCAGTGCGCAGATTGCAAAGCTCTCTATGCTGTCGGTTTCCTCGTCAAAGTGCTTTTCCATCATCGTATTAAAAACGCTGACGGAGTGCATTACCAAACCGCCTTCGCACGAGCAGTGGTAACGTGTGCTTGCAGGCGCAGTGAAAAAGTCGGTACGCTCTATCCATTCGAGCAGCTCATCAGCGCCCTTGCGGTTGATATACTGATTGTAAATCTCAATAAATTCTTCCTTGGCGGTCATAATGATACCCTCCTCAAGCCTTATTAGTAAAAAGGGCACTCATTAGGAGTGCCCTGTTATGTAGCAAATTATTCAGCGGTTTCCTCTGCAGGAGCAGCTTCCTCTACAACAGGAGCGGCTTCTTCTGCAACAGGAGCAGTCTCTTCAACAGCTTCCTCTGCTGCAGGAGCTTCTTCCTCAGCGGCTTCCTCTACGGGAGCTGCCTTTGCAGGAGCCTGCTCGTCCTCGGGAAGGAGAGCTCTCATTGAAAGGCTTACGCGCTTTTTGTCAAAGTCGATTGCAGTAATCTTAGCCTGAACCTTCTCGCCTACAGAAAGAACGTCAGCAGGCTTTTCGATTCTCTTGTTTGCAATTTGAGAAATGTGGATAAGACCGTCGATACCGGGGATGATGTTAGCGAAAGCGCCGAAGGTTGTAAGGCCTACAATTGTAGCCTCAACAACCGTGCCCTCGGGATAATCTCTCTTAAGGATCTCCCACGGATTGTCCTCAGCGTTCTTAAAGCCGAGAGAAATCTTCTTTGTCTCCTCGTTGATGTCCTTAACGTAAACGTCAACGGTGTCGCCAATGTTAACAACCTCGGAAGGATGCTTGATGTGAGTCCATGAAAGCTCGGAAATGTGAATCATACCGAATACGCCGCCGAGGTCTACGAACGCGCCGTAGCTTGTGAGCGACTTAACAACGCCCTTGTAACGCTTGCCAACCTCGCAGGTCTTCCAGAATTCCTCACGCTGAGCGGCTCTGCGCTCTTTAAGTACGCTGCGGATTGAGCCGATTGCTCTCTTAAATCTGCCGCGCTGTGAAACCTCGATAAGTCTGAAATCAACTTCCTGACCAACGAGATCCTCGAGCTTTTCGTCGCGAGAAGCGGTAGCCTGTGAAGCCGGAATAAAGATTCTTACGCCGTTGTAAACAGCGATTACGCCGCCCTTAACTGCCTCGACAATCTTGCTTGTGAGGATTTCCTGAGAGTCTACCTTATCCTGGAGCTCCTCCCAGCCCTTCTGAGCGTCAACTCTGCGCTTGGAAAGCATAATTGTGCCTTCCTGGTCGTTTGTCTTCATAATCAGCAGTTCAATTTCGTCACCAATCTTTACTACATCTTCAGGCTTCACGTTAGGATCGTTGGAAAGCTCGCTTACAGGAACAAAGCCTGTCTGTTTTCTGCCAACGTCAACCTGTACTTCATTAGGCGCGATGCTGATGACTGTACCCATTACCCTCTCATTAGTATTTAAATTTTTGAGGGATTCTTCAAGCATCTCCTCAAAAGATTCTTCAAAATTTGTTGTTTCACCGGATTTAATCTCTTCACTCATTGTATCCAGTACCTCCTTTATTATCCTTGCAGGTGTTGAAGCGCCTGCAGTTACGCCTATTTGTTTT
>ONPH01000142.1 GCA_900319655.1 uncultured Eubacteriales bacterium | reverse complement strand
CGATGTAGTAAACGCGCGAGGCGTTGTCAGGACGGCTCTCGCAGTGGAAGGCGTATGGATCGGTCTTCATAAGGCGGTCGTTCCACGGTGTTTCTACACAGTATTTATAGCACGCAAACTCCCAAACTCCCTCAATAAACAGCTCCCATACTCCCGAGTCGGAAATACGGTACATATAGTTTGCGTCGGGGTTCCAGTCGTTAAAATCACCTACTACGGAAACCGACTTTGCGTTAGGCGCCCAAACTCTGAAAACAACGCCGCCGCGGTTGTCCCAGGTTACAAAGTGCGAACCTAAAAATTCATAAGCTCTTGTTGACTCTCCCTGCAGGAATTGTTCAAGGGGAGGTCTGGTGTCATTAAGTGAATATGCCATACTATACCTCTTTTCTTGTGTTATAGGTAAATCTCTCTATTTATTAAATAGTTTTCCAATTTACTATTAATATTATTATAATACATTTTAACAAATATACAAGAGGATTTTTGGAATTTCTGTAAATAATTTTGGGCAAAACAGGAAATTTAACTGATTTTTTCGTTATTTTGCACTATTTGGCTTGACAATTTTTGTAAGGTAGTCAGCGCCGCAGGGCTTTACCTTTTCATAAGCAAGCGCGGCGGTGTCGGTTGCGCGAATGTCAGCCGCCAAAAGCTCTGCGGTATCCGAACCTAAATCCTCAGCCTTAGCCGCCGAGGTGATGACCTTTCCGATACAGGTTTTAAGCATTTTTTCGCCCTCGGAGGTAAAACCGAGCACGCGCGCGTAGCCCGCGGTTTTTGTTTGAAGCTCCTCTGTAATGCCGAGCAGAGCGCAGGTCAGAATTCTGCAAATCCTTGAGCGCGTATAGCGCTTTGTCTTGACCTCGCCAATGACTTCCTCAGCCGTGCCGAACTTCCTCGCCGCTGACAAAATGCGGTTTTCAAGCCCCTCGCCAACCTCGGGAAGTGCCCTGAGCTGTTCGGCGTTCATATTCCTCAGCTTGTAAAGCAGCGCTCTGTCGAGCTTTTCGGGGTAGGTAATCTCGCTCGGAGCATACGGCAAAAGCTTTTCCGCGCTTTTTCCGCTCCTGAGCAGCTTTCTGATATATGAAGCGCTGGCGTAGATACCGTCGGCGCCGTCGCTGTCGTGCTCCGCGCCTACTCTTTTAATCGGCAAGGGCTTAATGTCAGTGCCCCTAAGCGCCCTGATGTACTCAACCGCGAGGATGTTGTTAGGCTTTGTCAGCAAATCTGCAACCTCGCCGCCGCAAACCTGCCTGACCGCGTATTCATACGCTTTAGGGTAGTAGCTGCCGCTGTTCATCTGCTCAGCGATTATCGCGTTTACCTCGGGATTTTCCCCTGCGAATGCGGCGGTTTTAAGCAAATCTATATCGTCGTCCTCACAGCCGAAGGCAAGGTAATTTACACAGCCGAACATTTTTGAAATATTCACACCACCGCGCGCGAACCGCTCCGCGCAGGAAACTGCGTATACGGCAGGCAGCTCGGCAACTAAATCAGCGCCGCTTTTAAGCGCCGCCTCCGCACGCTCGAACTTTGAGCAGAGCGCAACCTCGCCGCGCTGGGTAAAGCTTCCGCTCATCACGGCGAGCACCGGTTCTCCCGTCAGCTCCTTTGCTTTGCCGAGCAAAAAACGGTGTCCGTTGTGAAAAGGATTGAATTCGCAAATGACCGCAACCGCCATAAAACAGCCCCTCCGACCTTAATTCTATGATAAAAAAGTGATAAAATTTGCATTTTCTTGCAAAAAACTCTTGAAAACACCGATATAATAATGTATCATAGTATAGTGTATTTGTAATAATTATACAATATGATTGTTCGTAAATCAACAAAATGAAGGGATGAATTAAATGAAAGTTTTAGTTATCAACGCCGGAAGCTCGTCGCTTAAGTATCAGCTTATTGATATGACAGACGAGAGCGTACTGGCTAAGGGCAACTGCGAAAGAATCGGCACGGACGGTGCGTTTATCGGCTTTAAGACCGACGACGGTCAGAAGATTGAACGCAAAACCGAGATGAAGAACCACACTCAGGCATTTGAGGCTGTTAAGAACGCTCTTATCGACCCCGAGTACGGCGCAATCAAGGATTTGAGCGAGGTTGCCGCAATCGGCCACCGCATAGTACAGGGCGGCGCTTACTTTGATCATTCCGTTCTTATCGACGCCGACGTTCTCGGCAAAATCGAGGAGCTCTCTCCCCTTGCACCCCTGCACAACCCTGCCCACATCCAGGGTATCAACGCCTGCACCGAGGTTTTCGGCAAGGACGTTCCGCAGGTAGCTGTTTTTGATACCGCGTTCCACCAGACAATGCCCGAAAAGGCATATATGTACGCCGTTCCCTATGAGTATTACGAGAAGCTCGGCGTTAGAAAATACGGCTTCCACGGCACATCGCACCGCTATGTAAGCGCAAAGATGGCTGAGATTATGGGCAAGCCGATTGAGGATTTAAAAATTATTACCTGCCACATCGGCAACGGTTCGTCAATCACCGCTATCGACGGCGGCAAGGTTATTGACACCACAATGGGACTTACTCCGCTGGGCGGCTTTATGATGGGCACACGCTCAGGCTCGCTCGACCCCTCGGTTGTTACCTTTATCGCTGAGAAAGAGGGCTTTACCGCGGCTGAGATGTCCGACCTGCTCAACAAAAAGTCAGGTCTTTTGGGTGTTTCGGGCATTTCGTCCGACGACCGCGACGTTACCGCGGCTGAAAAAGAGGGCAACCACAGAGCGGCTCTTGCTCACCAGATGCTCTACTACCAGATCGCGCAGTACATCGGCAGCTTTTACGTAGCTCTCGGCGGCTGCGACGCTATTGTATTCACCGCAGGCTTGGGCGAAAACCAGCCTTGCCTGAGAGAAGGCGTTTGCAACTACCTCGAGTGCCTCGGCGTTAAGCTTGACAAGGACGTTAACAACGCCACGATCCACGGCAGACAGGGCAAGCTGACCACCGACGATTCCAAAATCCGCGTTGAGCTTATCGCTACCGACGAGGAAATGGTTATCGCGAGAGATACAAAGGCTATTGTTGAGAGCCTGTAATTTAACATAATAAATCACCGCCTTGCTTTTTATCGGCAAGGCGGTCTTTTTACGCAAAAATCCCCCGAAGCAGATGATTATTCCGCTGGAGGACGCCGCAAGGCTGGCGCCTTGCAAGGACGACAACGCAGTATTGCGGAAAATAGTCCGCAAAGATTGTCTACTTTTTATTAGGTATTAGTATTAAACCTGTGCATACCGTTCAAATCCGTCTGAACGATACAGCCTGTGGTGCAGACCCTTGCGCAGATACCAAAGTCGGGACAGTCGTTGCACTTTTCGTAGTCGATAACGGCAACGTTGTGCTGAACCGTAATTGCGCCTAACGGACAGGCGCGCTCGCACTTTTTGCAGCCGATACAGCCTCGCGAGCAGACCTTGCGCGTCTCGACGCCCTTGTCCTTATTGGAACATTCCACAACGACGCGCTCTACATCAGCGACGAGCGAAATCAAGTGGTTCGGGCAAGCCTTGGCGCAAACTCCGCAGCCGATACACTGGCGCGTATTGATCCGCGCGATTCCGTTTTCAATGCAAATCGCGCCGTGCGGACACGCCCTTTGGCAGTCGCCCAAGCCCAGACAGCCAAAGGTGCAGCTGCCCTTGCCGCCGTAGAACATCTTGGCGGCTGCGCAGGTCTCGATGCCGCTGTAGGCGACCTTGTCCTGCGTATGCTGACAGTCGCCGGAGCAGTGGACGACCGCCACCTGCTCCACAACGTCTCCTACCTCCACGCCGAGCACCTCCGCCAACTGATTGGCAACGGAAGCCGCGCCGGGGATACAGAGATTGGCAGGCGTGTCGGGATCTTCACACAGCGCCTTGGCGTAGCCGTCGCAGCCTGCAAAGCCGCAGGCGCCGCAGTTGGCGCCGGGCAGACAGTCGCGCACGGCAGGAAAACGCTCGTCCTCCTTGACCGCCATCAGCTTGGAGGCGATCACCAACACACCGGCGCAGATAATACCACGGGGATCACCGCAATCAGAATCTCATTCATTTCGCGTCACCTCCGTCAGACAGGGAACATATTCTCCACCACACCGCCGAAGCCGAGGAAGGACAGCGAGGTGATGGACGCCGCGACGAGGGTCACGGGCAGGCCTTTGAACGACTCGGGGATGTCGGCGCCCTCGATCTTGGAGCGCACGCCCGAGAACATGACCATCGCGAGGAAGAAGCCCAAGCCGCTGCCGAGCGAGTTAACCATGGCTTCGAGGAAGGTGTATTCCGAATCAATGTTGAGAATGGTCACGCCCAAAACGGCACAGTTGGTGGTGATCAGCGGCAAATAGACGCCCAGCGAGCGGTGAAGCGAGGGGAGATAGCGCTTGAGCACGATCTCGACGAGCTGCACCAGCGCCGCGATGACCAGAAT